>CAZGJQ010000096.1:0-7604 GCA_964525815.1 uncultured Oscillospiraceae bacterium | reverse complement strand
AAAACAGAATCCGGAGTGGAAAAAACCGCTCCGGATTTTGCATATTTTCATTATGCAAAGAATCAGTAGATAAATATTGCTCTCATAAGCTCCTTATAGCTGATTGCTTACAAAGCAGAACGCAAATATGCTTCAATCACTGCGAGCGGCTTATCAAAATTCTTTTCACCGTCGACGATAATGTCGGCGTTAATTCTTGAGGATCCTGTATTCCTTCGCTCCGAGAATCGGGCTGCGTTCATATAATAGTCCAGCACCTCGTCAAAGTCTAGACCATAAACCCTTGTATTGCGCACAAGACGGCGGGAGAGCCGGGTCTCTATACCCGCATCAATAAAAACGGTCAAATCCGCTTGGAGCAAAAATTCTTTGAAACAGAAAAGCAGTATTCCCTCGGCGATTACAATATTATTCTCCGCAAGAGCCTGTTTAATCGCAGGCAGCATTTTCGACATATCAAGGTTTTCGGGCGTGTTAAAATCATCATAGACCTTGCCGTTAGCGGGAGAAACCATCTTCGGCTTGGGGCTCTTAAAAAAAGTGTCGGATGTAATAATACTTACTTTTTTATCATCCAGTCTTTCCGCAAGCTCTTTTGCGAAGGTGGATTTGCCGCTGCCGGAGCAGCCCGAAACACCTACTAAAACACCCAAAAAATCACCCGCCTATAAAAAGAATCATGCCCAGAACATCCCTGTCGGCTTGCTCTCCTTAATCATTGCCTTTTTAAGGAAGTCCGCCGCTTTTTCCAATCCCTCGTTGTTGGTCATAAGGCTATCCTCATGCTCAATCGATAGAATATCATCATAGCCTACCAGTCTGAGGTTGCTTATCATATCCCGCCAGTACTGCATATCGTTGCCGTAGCCTACGGTGCGGAAAACCCAGGAGCGGTTTATTTCGTCGGCATAGTGCTTCATGTCAAGCACACCGTTTACGGCGGTGTTGTATTTATCCACCTTTGTGTCCTTGGCATGGAAATGATAAATAGCCTTACCCAGCTTGCGGATGGCGGCAACCGGATCCATTCCCTGCCATATAAGATGGGAGGGGTCGAAGTTGGCTCCGATTACATCGCCGACTGCATCCCTCAGCTTCAACAGGCTCTCGGGATTATACACGCAAAATCCCGGATGCATTTCAAAGGCTATTTTACTGACCCCGTGCGAAAGACAGAACTCAGCTTCCTTCTTCCAATAAGGAATAAGCACCTCTTCCCACTGGTACTTGTATATAATCGAGAAATCCTCCGGCCATGGGCAGGTAACCCAGTTCGAGTACTTTGCACCCTCGCTGTCCCCCGGACAGCCCGAAAATCCTACTATTTTTTCAACCCCCAGCTGCTCGGCAAGCAAGACGGCGTTGCGGAAATCGCTCCTGAAGGTCTCCGCCGTTTTCTTATTGGGATGAACAGGATTGCCATGGCATGCCAATGCGTTCACTGGCATTCCGTATTCCTTTATTGTACCCTTGAAGGTGTCCAGCGCTTTTGTGTCCGAAAGTAAGAGCTCCGGATTGCAATGAGCCTTACCGGGGTAGCCACCCGCACCGATTTCAAGCGCTTCTATACCGATTGATTTTAGGTATTCCAGTGTTTTGTCAAGCGGTTTATCGCCGAAAAGAACTGTTAATACTCCAAGCTTCATTATCCTGTACCTCTTTTACTTATTAAAATATACGGGTGCGCCTGTTCTTGCGGATTCATAAATACCGTCCAGAATCTGGCTTACCGCATATGCCTGCTCGGGCAATACAAACGGTGCTTTATCGTTCACAACCGCATCTATCCAGAGCCTGGCTTCTCTGTCCTCGGGCTTTGCGTTTCTGCTGCCGACAAAAAAGTCCGCTCCGCCTGAGCCGAAGTCCGGCTTGGTAACATACGGTCTGCCGCCCCTGATACCGTTAATCCTAACCCCGTCTTGCATATCTATTCCGGCATCCGTTCCGCAAAGAGTGGTTATCGCCTCTCTCGGGTCAAGCATGTTTATCGCCCAGCTGGATTCCAGACTGATGGTTGCCCCGTTTTCCATTACAATAAAACCAAATGCCGAATCCTCAACCGTAAATTCCTCTTTCTTCCAGTCTCCCCAGGCATTGCCCGTGGGGAACTTGTCCCCCAGCTTTTTATATGTTGTACCTACACAGTACTTTGGCTTGTAGTTATCCATGCACCACATTGTAAGGTCAAGCGCATGGGTTCCGATATCTATAAGCGGACCGCCTCCCTGCTCATATTCGTTCAGAAAAACACCCCAGGTAGGAACGGCTCTTCTTCTGATAGCGGTTGCCTTGGCATAATAAACCTCGCCCAGCGTACCGGCTTCAACCTCGCTCTTCACAAACAGGGAATCGGGGCGTTGCCTGTTCTGATACCCGATTGTCAGCTTCTTGCCCGTACGGGCTGAGGCTTCCACCATTTTATTTGCTTCGGTGGCGTTTATTGCCATTGGCTTCTCGCACATGACATGCTTTCCCGCTTCCATTGCGTCCACGGAGATAAAGCTGTGTGAGCGGTTCGGAGTAAGGACATGAACTACATCGATGCTTTTATCCTCAAGCAGCTTTTTGTAATCTGTATAAACATCTGCTCCCTCTGTTCCGTATTTTTTTGCCGTTTCCTCAGCCTTTGACTCGATTATATCGCAGAAAGCGACCATCTCTACATTCGGCAGCGCCTTAAGTGCCGGTAGATGCTTGCCGTGAGCGATACCGCCGCAGCCAATTATACCTATCCTTACCTTGTCGGATGCAGCCGTTGTCTTTTTCATAAAAAATACTCCTTTTTTTATATAATAATTTAGTCCCTGTGGTATTTGTAATAAGCGAGAACCGTTCTTTCCTTACCCTTAATAATATCGAACCCCGTAAGGGTAACCCCTTCCAGCGACATAAACTCCCAAGCCGAAAGGGTATCCACCTTAGCCAAAAATAGGGTTTTTTCTCCGCAGATAACCGAGAGCTCGCCATCGACAACGCTTAAAAATCCGCCCTTGCCGATAACAACCTCTACACCGTCACTGCCTCTCTCAAGCACATATCTGATAAGCTTGCCATCGATTCTGTTTGCCATCCAGCGCTTATATTCTATGCTTTTTGTGTTTTTTGGTGGTTTGTCTCTCCTTAGGAACTTAAACATTTTTCAGTCCTCGATAAACAGCAGCTTTTTGAAATACTCTATTGTATATTTAACTCCCTTGTCTCCAAGCTCACCTTGCCATATTTCGGAATGAGGCTCAATTGAGAGCATTCCCTCGTACTTATGGTACCGTAGAACAGAGAGCAATGCAGGCCAGTTTATTAAATCCAGTCCGGCAGGCGGATCATCGACCCGCTTACCGTCCACATTAACAGTTCCCTTAAGATGCACATGACAAAACCTGTTACCATAGGAGACAGCCTCGCTCATATATTCCCTGCCTCCGTTTACGGAATGCGAGGGATCAAACTTTATACCAAGCTCCTTTATATGCCCGTGCACAATATCCCATTCCTTCGGCTTATCGATATAATTGTTCCAGTGGCAGTTGTAAACGGCTATTTTAACTCTGCCTGCCGCATATTCCATAAGCGATTCAACATAACCGACTGCGGCGGTAATATTATCATAATAGCTTAATTCCTCCACATAATTTACGCCCGTAATATAAACCGGGCAGCCCA
This sequence comes from uncultured Oscillospiraceae bacterium, assembly GCA_964525815.1. Classification (GTDB taxonomy): domain Bacteria; phylum Bacillota; class Clostridia; order Oscillospirales; family CAG-382; genus UBA1049. The sequence goes on along the minus strand of CAZGJQ010000096.1, from coordinate 3,944 downwards.
TATCGGCACACATATCAATAAGCTCAAACTCATCTCTTTGCTCTTTATTGTTAAAGGTTGCGTCCTCGTTAATCCTGTTTCTGCCCCAGCGTCCCACCGCTCCCAATGCAATATTGTAATCGCTCAGGGCTTTTTTTATCTCCGCTTTGTTAAGATAAGCTATATCATCCGCATTAACATCCAGCTCGGCATAATCCAATCCTAATTCCCTTATTTTTTTTATTCCCTGGGCATTATGCTGTGCGCAGATTATTCCAAGCTTCATTATTTGGTTTCTCCTTTGTCTCTTGAATCCTTCTCGGTTTCCGCTACCAGATAAATCGGGCGCTTCTTGGTTTCAAGATATGTCTTTGACAGATACTGTCCCAAAATACCTATTGTAAAGAGCTGTACTCCCCCCACAAACAGGATAATACAGATTGTGGAAGCCCATCCGTATGTGGAGCCTCCCCATATCAGCTGCCTGGCTACTACGATTATTATACCTATAACCGCAAGCAGGCAGAAAAAGAATCCGAAGAGCGAGGACAGAGCAAGCGGTGCGGTGGAAAATGCGATTATGCACTCAAGCGAGTACCTGAACAGCTTCCAGAACGACCATTTTGTGGTACCCGCTACCCTCTCGATATTCTCGTATGAAATCCATTTTGTTTTATACCCTACCCAGGCGAAGATGCCCTTGGAGAAACGGTTATATTCGGAGAGAGAAAGCACCGAATCCACCATTCTGCGGCTCATCAGCCGGTAATCCCTCGCTCCGGGAACGAGCTCCACCTTGGAAATCTTGTTTATAATCCTGTAAAACAGCTTTGCGAAGAAGGTGCGCACCGGCGGCTCACCCTTGCGGCTGCTCCTCCTTGTGGCGACGCTGTCAAAGCCCTCCTCCTTAACCGCTTTATACATCTCCGGCAAAAGAGCGGGCGGATCCTGCAGATCCGCATCCATAATAGCCACATAGTCGCCCTTTGCATTTTCCAGACCTGCGAACATCGCCGCTTCCTTACCGAAATTCCGGGTAAAGGAAATATAACGAACCCGCTTGTCCCGCTCCGAAAGGCTGCGGAAGCACTCAAGCGTCCGGTCGGTCGAACCGTCGTCCACAAAAATCATCTCAATATCGACCCCGGACATTTCCCCGGCAACTCTGCTCATCTCGTCATAAAAAAGCAAGACGACCTCCTGCTCGTTAAAGCAGGGTACAACCACGCTTATTAAATCCATTTTATCGCTTGTCATAGAGCTGTCTCCGTTACATTTTCTTCCATTTTATACTATCACACCGCATATAATTTGTCAATGCTGTAAAACGCGTATGTTTGATATTATTACCACCGATATGGTTGTCAATGTAAGTGAAATTAAGCTGCTGCTTTTCCAAATAAGCAGAAGAACGCTTTTTTGTTATGTGAATCATAGAGATTTTCTCACTAATTTATACAATATACACAAAAGAACAGCAGATTAACCCTAAAATGTATAAATGGCGTAAGAAATAAAAATAATATGCATAAATACTTGACATACACACAAATATATGTATAATTATACTATAATACTATAAGCATAACAAGGAGGTTATCGAATGACCAAGGTATATATAGACGGCTCGGCGGGTACTACGGGCTTGCGAATCTTCGACAGGCTTTCCGGCAGGAGCGATATTGAGCTGCTTGCTGTTTCCGAGGAGAAGCGCAAGGACAGGGATACACGCAAGCGGTTGATTAACTCGTCTGATATAGCCTTCCTTTGTCTGCCTGATGAAGCGGCTGTTGAAGCGGTTTCCCTTTGTGAGAACAAAAACACAAGAATAATAGATGCTTCAACGGCGCACAGGACACATTCCGGCTGGAGCTATGGGTTCCCGGAGCTGTCAATTGAGCATAGGAGAGCAATAGAAAAAAGCAGCCGGGTAGCTGTTCCGGGATGCCATGCGAGCGGCTTCTGCGTAATTGCTTATCCTTTGGTGAAGAGCGGAATACTCTCTGCCGACTATCCGATATCGTCTCATTCGGTAACAGGATACAGCGGGGGCGGAAAGAGTATGATTGCGGACTATACCGCAGACAATAAGGATAAGAGCCTGTTATCGCCCGGTCAATATGCTTTAGACTGTACCCATAAGCATTTAAGGGAGATGAGGGCTGTCTGCGACCTATCAAGAGAGCCGCTGTTTAACCCAATTGTTGCCGATTTTTACAGCGGGATGGTGGTCAGCGTACCGATTTATATTCAGGATTTAAACGGCATAAAAAATGCAAAGGCTCTGCATGCTTTTTTCGTTGATTATTATGGGAGTGAAGAGCTGATAAGCGTACTTCCTTTCAGCGAAAAAGGTACAGACAACGGTTTTTTGTACGCAAACAAATTGTCCGGTAAGGATAATATGCAGCTTGTCATATGCGGAAACGAGCAAAGAGCCTTGATAGCGGCACGCTTCTGCAACCTCGGCAAGGGAGCCTCGGGAGCTGCGGTGCAGTGCATGAACATAATGCTGGGAATTGATGAAACAACGGGCTTGGTTATTTGACTGTGGAAAGGTTTGATTATAAAAAAATGAAATTTATAAAAGGCGGAGTTTGCGCACCAAAGGGCTTCTTGGCGAGCGGCATTCATTGCGGTATACGCAGGAATAAAGAAAAAAAGGATCTATCACTAATTTACAGCGAGAAAAAAGCTGCAGCGGCTGCGGTCTATACTCAGAATTTGGTTAAAGGAGCACCGATACTAATAACACAAAAGAACCTTGTGTCACCGTATGCAAGTGCAATAATATGCAACAGCGGCAACGCAAACACCTGCAGCGCAAACGGCAATGAAATTGCCCTCTCTATGTGCGAAATTACAGCAGAAGAGCTGGGAATATCACCACAGGATGTTATAGTGGCGTCAACCGGGGTTATAGGTCAGCCCTTGAGCATTGATCCTATAAAAAGCGGTATTATGCCGCTTGTGACCGCTCTTTCCCAAAAGGGCGGCAGCAGCGCCGCAGAAGGAATTATGACCACTGATACGGTTAAAAAAGAGGTCGCTGTCAGCTTTATGCTTGACGGAAAGGAATGTATTATCGGCGGAATTGCAAAGGGCTCGGGGATGATTCATCCGAACATGGCGACAATGCTTGGTTTCCTGACCACCGATGTCGCAATAACACCGGAGCTGCTTCAGAAAGCGCTGAGCGAGGATACAAACGACACCTTCAATATGATAAGCATTGACGGAGACACCTCCACTAACGACATGGTGTGTATTCTTGCCAACGGAGAAGCGGGCAACACGCTCATTGATTACGAGGGAACGGATTACGATAATTTTAAGAAGGCATTATCTGCTGCTACAACCTTTTTATGCAAGGAAATAGCCAAGGATGGCGAGGGCGCAACCAAGCTGATTGAATGCGAGGTTGTGGGAGCGGATAAAAACGAAACGGCAAAAATAATAGCAAAAGGTATTATTTGCTCCAGTCTTGTAAAGACCGCAATTTTCGGAGCGGATGCTAATTGGGGGAGAATCCTTTGCGCTGTCGGTTATTCGGGAGCTTCTGTAAATACCGGAATAATCGATATTTCCTTTGTTTCCTCTGCCGGAGAAATAATGGTATGCAAGCAGGGAAGCGGTATTGCTTTTTCGGAGAAAAAGGCAAAGGAAATACTCATCCGGGACGAGATAAAAATACTTGTGAACCTAAATTCCGGCAACCAAAAAGCGGTCGCATGGGGCTGTGACATGACCTATGAGTATGTGAGGATAAACGGGGAATACAGGACATAGCAACCGGTGGTTGCTACGTCCAAGGAGAATTCCTTGACAATCGTAGAGGATGATTGTCATTTGCCTTATGGCAAACCGGATTTCTTCGCAAACAGTAGATAAAAAAATATAAAAGGCAGGTAGTTAGCGTGAAAGAATTAATAAACTCACCACCGAATAGGCATAAAGAAAAAGCC
>CAZGJQ010000095.1:0-7671 GCA_964525815.1 uncultured Oscillospiraceae bacterium | reverse complement strand
AACCGCCACCCGGGTTGCTCTCTCCTGGAGAAAACAATACTGCGGCATTTTTTCTTACGAGTATAAGGAGGTAACCTATTACTTTATAGATAACGAATATTATTTCAAGCGGCCTTTTATGTACGGTGAATATGATGATGCGGAGCGGTTTGCATTTTTTTCCAAGGCGGTGCTTGAGATTATGCCGGTGATTGATTTTTATCCCGATATTCTGCACGCTCATGACTGGCAAACCGCACTGAGCGTTATATATTTAAAACGGAAATATAGTCAGGACAAGCATCGCGGTAATATAAAGAGCGTTTTTACCATACACAATCTTCAATATCAGGGCGTTTACGGCTTTGAGCTGCTGAGCGATATATTTGATTTGGAAGAAGAGGATACAGAAACAGTTGAGTATAACGGCTGCATAAACCTTTTAAAGGGCGCCGTGGCATGTGCGGATTCTGTCACCACTGTTAGCCCCACCTATGCCAAAGAGATAACTCAGCCCGAGAATTCGCACGGGCTGCATTATGTGCTTGAGCAGAACAAGGGAAAGCTGCATGGCATACTTAACGGCATAGACAAGGAGCTGTACAACCCCGCAAGGGACGAGGAGCTTTTTGTTAACTTTTCGTTTCGAAGCACTGAAAAAAAGGCGCAGGGTAAAGAAAAATTGCAAGAGCTTCTCGGGTTACCCAAGGAACCCGGCATACCCTTAATAGCGATAGTATCCAGATTGGTTGACCACAAGGGACTTGACCTTATAACCTTATCGGCGGACGACATTCTCAAGGAGAATGTGCAGCTTGTTATACTCGGTACGGGCGACCGATATTTCGAGAATTATTTTATCAGCCTATCCGAGCGTTATCCGGACAGGGTGAAGACCAGAATAGAGTTCGATAAGGTGCTTGCCAAAAGGATTTATGCGGGTGCGGATATGTTCCTAATGCCGTCAAAGAGCGAGCCCTGCGGACTTGCTCAGATGATAGCAAGCCGGTACGGAACCGTTCCGATAGTGCATGAGACTGGAGGACTTTACGACAGTATTCGGGACATAGGCAGCGAGGGCGGCGGTAACGGCCTTACCTTTTCCGCATACAGCGCCTGGGAGCTGCTGCTAACCGTAAAAAGAGCGATTACGCTTTACAAAAAAACAGATGAGTGGAACGCATTGATTAAGCGTATTATGGTTCATGATTTTTCCTGGAGGAAATCAGCGATTCACTATTTGGAATTATACAAAAAAACCATAGGGGAGGCATAAATCTTGAATACCGGTCACGAAAAAAACGCTATCAGAGAAGCTATTATAAGTAAATTGTCAAGATACTTCGGGGTTTCACCGGAGGAGGCGACGGGCGAGCAGATGTATAAGTCGGTTGTGCTAACGGTCAGGGATTTGCTTGCCCAACAGTATAATGCGTTTCAGACGCAGACAAAGGAAAAAAGGGCGAAAAAGGTTTATTACATATGCATGGAATTCCTAATGGGACGTTCCATGAGGAATAATCTGCAAAACCTCGGACTGGAAGCCGAATATAGCGGCATAGCAAAAGAGCTTGGATTCGATTTGGACAGCTTGTACACATACGAACCCGATCCCGGTCTCGGAAACGGAGGACTGGGCAGGCTTGCGGCATGCTTTATGGACTCGCTGTCCTCTCAGGGCTATCCGGCAAGGGGTTTTTCCATTTGCTATGAATACGGAATCTTTAAGCAGAGAATTGTGGAGGGGGAGCAGCTGGAGCTGCCCGATATTTGGCTGCCCTCCGGCGAGGTATGGCTTATACCGAGACAGGACAAGGCGGTTGTGGTTCGGTTCGGCGGTAAGGTAACGGAAAAATGGAAGAAGAACGGCGGTCACGAGGTTATCCACGAGGAGTTCGACGAGGTGGAAGCGGTACCGTATGATATGCTGATTCCCGGAGCGGACGGAAAAGCGGTAAACTCGCTCAGACTGTGGAAGGCAAGAGATACCCGTAACTTTAACATGGATTTATTCTCGCAGGGGCAATATATAAAGGCGGTGGAGGAGAACACCATGGCGGAGACCATCTCCAAGGTGTTATATCCCTCGGACAATCATCACGAGGGCAAGCTGCTAAGGCTCTCACAGCAGTATTTTTTGGTTTGTGCTTCGATTCAGAACATTATAGACAATCATCTGATGCAGTACAGAACCCTTTCCAATCTGCCCGAAAAAGCTGCAATTCATATAAACGACACTCATCCCGCCCTTGTTATTCCCGAGCTTATGAGGGTGCTGCTGGACGTTCATGATTATTCCTGGGAGGACGCGTGGAGCATTACCGTTAATACCGTTTCTTACACCAACCATACCGTAATGCCCGAGGCGTTGGAGAGTTGGAACGAGGAGCTGTTTAAATTTAAGCTGCCCCGTATTCATATGATAGTCAGGGAGATTAACGAGCGATTCTGCCGTGAAGCGTGGAACACTTATCCGGGAAGCTGGGAAAAGGTGGGCAGAATGTCCATAATAGAGCAGGGTACGATAAAAATGGCAAACCTCTCTGTCATAGGCTCTCACCATACCAACGGCGTTTCCGAGCTGCACTCAAGTATTCTGACCGGTTCCGTTTTTAAGGATTTGTCAGGCATGTATCCCGACCGGTTTACCAATGTTACCAACGGTATTTCTCATCGCAGATGGCTCTGTCATTGCAACCCCTCTCTCGCAGGGCTGCTGGACGAAACAATCGGCACGGATTATCGCAGGGATGCGGCTGAATTATCCAAACTGCTTGATTTCAGAAAGGATAAGAGCGTTCTGTTTGCCCTTGAGAGAATAAAAAGAGAAAACAAGGTCGCCTTTTCCAACCTGATGTATACAACAAGAGGGATAAGAATTGATCCGGATTCTGTTTTTGATGTGCAGGTAAAGCGAATTCACGAGTACAAGCGTCAGCTAATGAAGGCGCTGCATGCGATAAGTCTTTATCTAATGCTAAAGGAAAATCCCAGCATGCGAATCCGTCCGAAGACCTTTATTTTCGGAGGAAAGGCGGCATCCGGCTATTATTTAGCGAAGGATATTATACGGCTTATTTCATATATAGGAGCGGATATTGAAAGAAACCCCGATGTAAGAGGGAAGATAAGGGTAATCTTCCTTGAGAATTATAATGTAACACTGGCAGAGCAGCTTATACCCGCCGCTGATGTGAGCGAGCAAATCTCGCTTGCGGGCAAGGAGGCGAGCGGAACGGGGAATATGAAGTTTATGATAAACGGTGCGGTAACCATAGGAACACCGGACGGAGCGAACATTGAAATTGCGGAGGCGGTAGGGAAGGGGAACATTTTTCTTTTCGGTCATACTGCCGACGAGGTTGAGGAGCTCTGGAGAAAGGGCTACACCTCCGCATATTATTATAATCACAGCGAGGAGCTTAAGCGAGCGGTGGATTCCCTTCAGTCTGGCTTTAACGGCAGAGCATTTGAGGACATAGCCAATTATTTGCTGTATTCCTTCGGGGTGTCCGACCCGTATATGTGTCTTGCGGACTACGCTTATTACAGCGAGGCTCATAAAAAGCTCTTGCAGAGATACGAGGAGCGGGAGAGATGGAACGAAACCGCTCTGGTAAATATAGCGGGTGCCGGTGCATTTTCGGCAGACCGCAGCATAAGGGAATACGCAGATAATATATGGAACATCAAGCAAGCAGCAACCGAATAGTCCTCTGCCAAGGCTATAAACGGCAGGACACCGATGCATTTATAAAAAGATATTGCGGCGGCAGCCATACGGACAAGGCTGCCTTTCCGTATGGCAGCGTTATAACGATTGAGTTTTATATAAGAGAAGCGTTATCCGTATCCTCGGTGTTCTTTTACCTTGGAAATGACGAGAGGGTGTTGATTTCCGAAGAATTATATTCGGATGGTGGCAAGGACGGATATATAATCTACAAGACAGCAATAAACAGCGAGGAAATAACGGGTAGCAGGCACAGAGGATTGTTCTTCTATCATTTTGAGGCAGAGACCCAAAACGGCAGGCTCTATACTCAAACAGACGGTGTTAACTGCGAGCTTGCAGATTCCTTCAGGAACGAATGGCAGCTAAGTATTTATAAGGAGGAATACGCTTCGCCCGAATGGCTGGACGGGGGAGTGATTTATCAGATATTCGTGGACCGCTTTGCAGGAAGCGGAGTTGATTACAGGCGGGAGGATGCTGTTTACATAGAGGACTGGGACAACGGTATACCCGAATATCCCGGGGTAGCGGGAGACAGCTTTCCTAACAACAGCTTTTTCGGAGGAACTCTGTACGGAGCGGCTGAAAAAATGGACTACCTCAAGGAGCTTGGGGTAACCTGTATATACCTCAACCCCGTTTTTGACGCCTTTTCAAACCATAAATACGATATTGGGGATTATATGAAGGTGGACAGGGCGTTCGGAGGGGATAGGGCACTGGAGCTCTTTATAAAAAAAGCGTCCGAAAAAGGAATTAAGGTAATACTTGACGGCGTTTTCAATCACGTGGGTGCGGACAGCGTTTATTTTAACAAATACGGAAAATACCCATCCCTTGGAGCATATCAGTCAACCGAATCCCCTTTTTATGAATGGTTCTCGTTTTACAGCTATCCGGATGAATATGACTGCTGGTGGGGGCTTAAGAACCTGCCGAAGATTAAGCGCAATAAGGGCTACAGGGATTTTATTTGCGGTACCGTAATTCCCAAATATATGGATATGGGTATTTCGGGCTGGAGGCTGGATGTCGTGGATGAGCTGGACGGGGATTTTACCGAGCAAATCACAAAAGCGATAAAAAGCAAAAAAAAGGATGCTCTCATCGTAGGAGAGGTTTGGGAGGATGCATCCAACAAGATTGCATATGATGAAAGAAAGGAATATTTTCTCGGACGCATGCTTGATTCTGTTACAAATTATCCATTAATGAAGGCAATAATCGAGTTTGTAAAGCATAGGAATTCTGAGCCGCTCAAGCTCACACTTCAGACCCTGTATGAGCATTATCCTACTCATAAGCTGTCGCATATAATGAATATTGTCGGTACGCATGATACCGAGAGGATTCTGACGGTTTTGAGCGACAGAGAAAAAATGGGCAGGAGCAATGCCGAATTGTCGGTGGATGCTCTGTCCGATCAGGAAAGAGAATCAGCGAAGAAAAGGCTTAAAAACGCTTATCTTTTACTTGCCTTTATGCCCGGAATCCCTTGCGTTTTTTACGGAGACGAGGCGGGTATGGAGGGCTGGCAGGATCCGTTTAACAGACGACCGTTTCCGTGGAGCAGTATTGATAATGAGCTGCTTGGATGGTATAAAGAAGTAAATAGCCTGCGTTGTGCAGAGCCTTTGTTCAGAGCTGATAAACTGTTAATTTACCAAACCGAGAACGAATACTTTGCCGCCGAACGCAGTAACGGCAGCGAGAGTATATTAATATTGGCAAATATGTCCGAAATAAATACGGAAATCGACAAATATGAAATAAGAGTTGACAATTATAACGAAAATGTGTATAATCACATTGTGATACTCGCACAAAGCGTTAGGGTGCTTAAGAGAGAGGATAATAAATGGAAGCTGCTGATGCAATAAAAGAACACTTACATGAACTCGGAGTTAAGAGCGGTGATACGCTTATGGTGCATACTTCTCTAAAATCGCTTGGAGGCGGAGTATCTCCTGCCGAGCTGGTAGATGCGCTTATATCTGCGGTCGGAGAAGAAGGAACACTGGTTATGCCCTCGGTCAGCCATCTGGTCTGTAACAAAAACAACCCGGTTTTTGATTATTATAAAACCCCGTCCAATGTAGGCGTAACTCCCGAGTATTTCCGTTCGGAAAAGGAAGGCGTTATACGCAGTCTTTCTCCGACTCATTCCTGCTGTGCCTTCGGTGCTCAAGCGAATTATATTACCTCCGGTCATATTAAGGACATAGCACCCTGCGGGGAGAACTCACCCTTCCGGAGAGTATGGGAGCTTGGAGGTAAAATACTGTTTCTTGGCTGCGGAATGCTGCCAAATACATCAATGCATGCGGTAGAGGAGCTGTATGAACCCGATTATTTGTTCGAGGATACCTATGAATACCGAATGATAGATAAAACGGGAAACAGCTTTCTTCATTTGTGCCGAGCACATGATTTTTCGGGTGTAGCTCAGCGATATGACCGTTTAGAGGGAATGCTTACGCCGAATAATGAAATCAAGACCGGATATGTTTTAAGAGCGTTTTGCCATCTTATTGATGTAAAGGCGATGTGGGAAAAGGCGGGTAATGCCTTTGCAGAAAACCCGTATTATTTCGTGGATATAGTTTGATTGTTTTTTTACATATTTTTTTATATATCATATAAAACACTTTGGGGGTAAGGCATTTTGGATGCTCTGTTCAAGATTATTTGTAATGAATTTAGGCTAAAGGGAGAGTATGTAGGGTATGATGTAATTAAAGCAGGCAACATAAACGACACATATGTTATAACGACAAAAACGCAGAACTGCGAGAAGCAATATATAGTTCAAAGAATAAATACTGCGGTATTTAAGGAGCCGATGCAGATTGCCAGCAATGTACAACTGGTTACCTCGCATATAGAGAAAAAGCTTAAGGAGCAGGGTGATAAGGATGTGAGACGCAAGGTTATGCGTCTGTATAAGAACTCCAAGGGCGGTTGTTTTTATGTTTCCGATAACGGAGATAATTGGCGTGTATTGTCCTATGTATATAATTCGGTTAATTACAATCAGGCAACAAATTCTGTCCTAAAGTCTGCCGGAGAGGCGTTTGGTTCTTTCCAACGGCTCCTGAACGATTTTCCCGCCGAGCTGCTTCATACCACGATACCGGATTTTCACAACACAGAGAAGCGCTTTGCGGCATTATATGAGGCTGCCGAAAGGGATGTTTGCAACAGAAGACAGGAGGTTACCGACGAGCTGGAATATCTGAGCAGCAGAGAGGAATATGCCAGCAGGTTCAGGATTCTGAACGAACGGGATGAGATGCCCTGCAGGGTTACCCATAACGACACCAAGTGCAATAATGTAATGTTTGACAAGCATACGGGCGCACCCCTTGCGGTTATAGACCTTGATACCGTTATGCCGGGATTTGTGGGTCATGACTTCGGAGACGCCGTCCGTTTTGCGGCAAACACCGCGGAGGAGGATGAGGAGGATATTACTAAGGTATCCCTCGACCTTGATAAGTACGAGAGCTTTGCATGCGGTTTTATTCCTCAGGTATTTGATATGATAACAAAAACAGAGCTGGAGAGCTTGCCGGATGGGGTAATGATAATGGCGTTGGAGCTTGCGGCTCGCTTTCTAACCGATTATTTAAACGGGGATACATATTTTAAATGCAAAAAGCCCCGTCATAATCTTGTGAGGGCAAGATGCCAGCTGGCGTTGGCTAAGGATATAGAGAGCAAATTACCCGAGATGCATTCCCGTATCGCCAGATTCGTTCCGGTGGTAAAATAACGAGCTCCCGCCCTTTAATGGCGGGTTTTGTTTTTTTCGCATAAATTTTTCAAAAATATTAATAAACCTATTGACTTTATTGCAAAAATATGTATAATATACTTGTTGAAGTTTCAGAAGTTGGCGGTGTCTTTGTTGCAAAATAAAGAAAATAATACCGATTTGGCGGTTTTGAGCGCAG
>CAZGJQ010000094.1:0-7854 GCA_964525815.1 uncultured Oscillospiraceae bacterium | reverse complement strand
TTTCATTTTCTCTCACCTCTGAGCAAGAGCCGGCATATTGCTGCCGGCTCTCTTTAAATATTATTTATTTTTTTTACGTGCGAATAAAACTCCGCCGGCTGCGATAATTAAAACAACTGCCGCAACTATTACAATAATCCAAGGGAAGTCGCTTTCCTTTGACGCATCGTCTGAGGACTCTCCGGATGCATCCGGGCTCTCGTCCTCGCTCTCGCCTCTGGAAACATCAATTCTGTCCGGAACCCTGTTTGCCACATTAGCAATCTTCCTTGCGTATAAAAGATCCTTAAGCATGGCGGACTGTGCGTTTTCGTTTTCAACGGTGTTTACCTCGGTAATAAGCGCCTCAAAGCCCTGAGTAAGGTCATTTTCTCCGTCTGCATCAGCTATTATCGCATTAATCAGGCTCTTTATGCTTTCCGCTTTGCTCTGGTCAATACCCTCCAGCGGAATAATAACATCATCAATCCTGCCGATTGCATATTCGAGAGAGGCTTTTATTGCCGCTGTTTTATCAAGGGTGGGGGTAATAGCCCTGTTCCTGTAAATGCTGTTTAAAAGCACCGAGCCCGTGCCCTTTTTTAGGAAGGAGGACGCCTCGAAGTAAACCGTACCGTCCGCTCCGGCATCATTTGCCTCCTTTGCTAATCTAAGCATATCCCAGGCAAAGAACTCCGGCATTTGTGTGCTGCGTCCGACACCCAGCAATACGCTGTCCCCGCAATTTTCCGCTTGTCTCGCTATATGACTGCTATAACCGTCTCCGTATGCCATCGGATTGAGAATATCAAGGTATCCCTCATCGAGCCAGTTCATATAGTCCTGATATATATTATTAAACGCCCCTTCGATATCCGCACCTACCGAGGCGCTGAGTAAAACCGAGGGTCTTACCTCGTCTATGAGGTCTCTTATTTTCACCACAATATCGGTTACATACTGCGCCCTGAAAGCAACCCAGTCGTTCCAGTAGGAAGCATTTGTATCATAGCTCGGTCTAACGCCATATTTGTTCTCGAATGCATCGAGGGTAATATCGTCATATCCGTAATCATAATCCGCATCCCTGTGAAAATAACGGATATAATCGAGCTGAAAACCGTCTATATTGTAGTTCTCGAATATATACTTATAGGTTTCTAACAGATAATCGACAGCCTCCTGGTTTGCCGGGTTGATAAACTGATAGGTCGCACCGTCCGAGGCGGGAGTATAGTTGCCTCCCTTGTTGTGCACCGCAAGCCATTCCGGCTTCTTTGTTCCTAAGCTTTTGGTGGAATCCGGATGTCCGACATAAAACACGGTCATCCATATATGCAGCTCCATGTCTCTTTTATGACAGGAATCAATAAACGCCTGAAGCATATCAAAGCCCTTCCATGACGGATTTTGCTCAAAAAGGCTGTCCTCCGGCATGGGCATAATCATGGTTCCGGCATATAGGGTCTCTATAAATATATGATTAATTCCGTTGTCATATAGCTCCTGAACATAATCGTCAACCGCTTTTTCGGTGGTTTGTGTCGGGCGAATCCATACACCCCTATATTCAACCGTGCGGCTCTCGGACAGCATCAGCTTAATCTCATCAATAGCGGCTAAAACCTCGTTACAGGTTTTTTCAAACTCTGACGCTTCACCACCGTTGACGAATTCAGTGTGAACGGTATCAAAGCTCTCGCTTGCGGCATCCAACCTGCTCCTTATTTCACCAAAACTCACATAGCTGTAGCTCTCCAGTGCTTTCTGGTATTCCTGCTCAAGGTTCTCAAGAGATATAATTATCCCGATTGCCGCAGCCTCCGCATCGTACTCGAAGGTTATGGATTGATCCTCCGCATCAAAGCTTGCCTTCATGCCGAGCTTTGCGTTGAGCTTAAGCCATTCCGCGGAAGTACCGTGTCCGGAGATAACAAAGCTGTTATCGGAGTTTGGTATAAGGTTGTCGTTTCCTCCGAGTGCCGCAACCCTGCCGTCCTCAATAATAACCTCATAACCCCATTCGTTGGTGCCTGTGCGGGTTCCCTTGTTTGTGTATATGACCAAGAAATCGGTGCTCCTGGTTCCGTTCACACCGTCCAGCGCACGGGTTATGTCATAATAACTGCTGCTGTGGATAGGCTCATCCGATATTGTAACAATCATAGAGGTGCTATTGTAAATTATGTAGTCTCCGACCTCGACATTCTCCATAAGGAAGGTCTTTTTATCCAGCTCCGGTTTGCCCGATTCCTGAGCGTCATGCCCGGAGAGCACAAAGCCGCCCGAGGGTATCTGACTGTTGTTCCCGCCGACCTTTGTAACGACATTGTCCGCTCCCACCGTAACCTCATAGCCCCATTCGTTCGTCCCGGTGGAGGCTCCGAAATCAGAGGTGAATATAATAAGCTGACCGGTACCTCTGTCGGTGTTCATTGCATCCGCACCTATGGTTTCTTCCTTAGCGGATACGGAAAATGCGGTTAAGGGTATCAGGACACCCAAAAGCAGCACAGCTGTAATCAGCATGGCAAGAATCCTTCTCAATGCTTTCACATTACTCGTTTTAATCATGTTTTTTTCCATTCCTTTCACGGGTTCGAAGGTGTTTCTCCGAACTGTTTCTCCTTCGCTTTATTGGTTTTTATACATTAAATCTGAACAGCACAATATCGCCGTCCTTCATTATATAGTCCTTTCCCTCGCTGCGTACCAATCCGGCATCCCTGGCGGCGGCAAAAGACCCCTTGCTAATTAAATCATCATACGAAACGACCTCGGCTCTTATAAAACCCCGTTCGAAATCGCTGTGTATCCTTCCGGCTGCCTGCGGTGCCTTGGTTCCTTTTTTTATGGTCCAGGCACGCACCTCCGGTTCGCCTGCGGTTAAGTAGCTAATAAGTCCGAGCAGCTTGTAGGAGGAGCGGATAAGCTTGTCCAGTCCGGATTCGCTTATGCCCATATCCCGCAAAAACAGGGTCTGCTCCTCTTCCTCAAGCTCGGCTATCTGTGCCTCCAGCTCCGCACAAACGCTGATTATTTCCGCCCTTTCTCCCTTGACCGCCTCGGTCAGTTCGTTAAAAAAGTTATTATCCGTATCCGGTCTTGAAAGATCCTCCTCAGAGACATTTGCACAATATATAACCGGCTTCCCGGATAGCAGCGGCACAGAGGACATCAGCTCCGCCTCGTTTCGGTCAAGCTTTATCATACGGGCGGGTATCCCTTCTCCGAGCATTTTGGATACCCTCTCCAGTAGCATCAATTCACTTGCTGCTCCGGAGTCGCCCTTTAGCTGCTTTTTCAATCGCTCGATACGCCGTTCGACCAGCTCAATATCCGACAGAATAAGCTCGGTGTTGATGGTATCGACATCCCGCTTGGGGTCGGTGCCGTCCTCCACATGGATAATCTCGCTGCCGCCGAAGCAGCGGACTACATGAATTATAGCATCCACCTCCCGTATATGGGACAAAAACTTGTTGCCCAGCCCTTCTCCCTGAGCCGCTCCTCTAACCAGCCCCGCTATATCAACAAACTCAATAATCGCAGGGATGACCTTTTTCGGGTTGTAAATTCGGGCAAGAGTGTCCAGCCTTTCGTCCGGAACGGGAACAACCCCCACATTAGGCTCAATTGTACAGAAGGCATAATTTGCGCTTTGCGCTCCCGCTTCTGTCAAAGCATTAAAAAGAGTGCTCTTGCCTACATTGGGTAACCCGACTATACCTAATTTCATATATATAAAGCGCCCCGCTTTCTGTTTTTCTTATATAACAAGCATCATACCCTGCTATTATATACTTTTTTTACCGTCTAAGCAATATATAATTTAATGACATAATATAAATTTACATTATATGTACTTTAGTTATGATTTTTTATAAAAAAATTCCACAAAACTATTGACAAACATAACAAAATGGTTTATAATGTGCATAGAAGCTATAATTTTAGTTAAAATTTTAAATGTAAACAATAGTAAATAACGGAGGTATTAATTATCATGACGAAAATTCTTGTTGTAGACGACGACCTTAATATATGCGAGCTGCTTCGCATGTATCTTGAGAAAGAGGGCTATGAGGTAAAAACAGCGAGCGACGGACAGGAGGGCGTTACCGCCTTCAGAATGTATGAGCCGGATTTGGTTCTGCTTGACATTATGATGCCCAAGAAGGACGGCTGGCAGGTATGCCGTGAGATTAGGGAGCACTCCTCAAAGCCGATTATTATGATTACGGCAAAGGGAGAGACCATCGACAAGGTGCTGGGTCTTGAGCTTGGAGCGGACGATTTCATCGTGAAGCCGCTCGATATGAAGGAAGTGTTTGCTCGGATTAAAGCGGTTCTTCGCCGTTATGCAAAGCATGACACCGCCGACGGCGAGCTTATTAAGTTTGAGAATATCGAAATATCGCTTCAGAAGTATGAGCTAAAGATATGCGGAAAGCCGGTAGACCTTCCTCCCAAGGAGCTGGAGCTTATCTATTTCCTCGCTTCCAATTATAATCGTGTGTTCACCCGTGATCAGCTTTTGGACAAGGTCTGGGGATTTGACTATCTCGGTGACTCCAGAACGGTTGACGTGCATATCAAGCGTCTGCGTGAAAAGCTGGAGGGCGCCTCGGACAAATGGGTACTCAAGACTGTTTGGGGAGTAGGCTATAAGTTTGAGGTTCTCAGCGAGTAAAGTTCCCTGCTTCTTTAATCCGATTATATCAAAGCTTTTTCATAGGTATTCCTTATATCAGCAGAGCATTTGCGCCAATAGCACGCAAATGCTCTGTTTTACTTTTTTGACAAATATAATTTGATTTTTTGGGTAAAACGGTTTATAATGGTAAAGAATAATATTCTATAATACGGGGAGGAGAAGAAGAAATGTTTAAGAGCGTTTTTACAAAGTATCTCACTACCTTTACGGTTATAATACTCTTCAGCTTTTTGATACTTATCCTTGTCATATCCTCCATGATTACCAATTATTCTATAGAATCCAAGCAGCTTATGATGGATAAGAGTGCGGAGATAACCGCCAGCAGCTTAAATGCGTATATAAAAACCTCCGATAATAAGGATATTCATTCAGTGGCAAAAAATCATTCGGATGATATTCGGAACAACCTCATGACGGTCGCAACGCTTGCACAGACAAACATATACATTATTGATACGGACGGAAAGCTACTTGCTTCCTCCGAGACCTCCGCCAAAAAAACAGGGGTACTTTCCGAAGCGGTAATGCAGAATATACTTAATAACAGAGATGTTTACTCTATAAGCAGGGTGGACGGTTTTTTTGACACTTTAATGCTAAACTATTTTTACATACTTCAGGCGGATGACGGTCCTTACGCCATAGTTATGGTAAGCTCTCCCGATATAGGCGATCCTGTGCTGACCTCACAGATGACAAAGACCCTTGTTTTGGTTTCGCTTTGGATTTTTTTAGCGGCGCTCATATCCGTGTATTTCATATCGGAGCGTATAGTTCAGCCGCTCAGACAAATCAGTACGGCGGCAAAAAACTTTGCACAGGGTAAATTCGGTGAGCGGGTAAAGGTCAGCGGACGGGATGAAGTAGCTGACCTTGCGGAGTCCTTTAACAATATGGCGGATTCACTCGCCAGACTTGAGGATATGCGTTCCTCCTTCCTTGCGAATGTATCCCATGACCTTCGGACACCCATGACTACCATTTCCGGCTTTGTGGACGGAATTATCGACGGGACAATACCGGAGGATAAGCACTCCTATTATCTTGGCATTATATCCTCGGAGGTGCGCAGGCTCTCCAGGCTGGTAAGCTCGCTTCTGCAGCTCAGCCGTACAGAGGCGGGGGATACCAAGCTCAAGCCCAGCGATTTTAACCTCAGCGAGAAGACAAGGCAGGTTCTTATTTCCTTTGAGAATAAAATAGACGACAAAAAACTGGAAATAGAGTTTGTTAATGCACGTGATATTTATGTAAACGCGGATATGGACGCTATGCATCAGGTTATTTATAACCTTATCGACAATGCGGTGAAATTTACTCCCGAGGGTGGCAAGGTATGCCTGACGCTTTCTGTGATAAGCATTGACCGACGCATAAAAAAAGCTCTGTTCTCAATAAAAAATACGGGACAGGGCATACCGCCCGAGGAGACACCTTATTTGTTTGAGCGTTTTTATAAGAGCGACCGCTCGAGAGGGTTGGATAAGACCGGAACAGGGCTGGGCTTGTATATTGTTAAGACCACTCTGCTCAGCCACGGCGAGGATATAAAGGTGGCTTCCGAGCCGGGTAAGATAACCGAATTCAGCTTTACCTTACCTCTCTCCGATAAGCCTTTTTTATAAAAAAATAAATAACCGCACTTTTTTCAGCGTTTTTTAAGGTTTTGGTATTAAAATAGCTGCACAATAGAGTTGGTATAAGACGGAAGAAAGGATGAAGCAAATATGACAGACAACAACCTTGACAATAACCCAAATCAAGGCGGTGCGGACATAACCCCCGAGACGGAGGAAAACAAAAAGGAGATTGATGCTCAAAACGCATCAAATCATATGCAGCAAGGTTCTCTAAGCAATACTGAGCCATCCTCTTATATGTATAATTGGGACGGAACAAATCAGATAACGCAAAAAAAGAATAAAAGGCTTAAGGTGTTTGCCGCTACTGTTACCATTTGTCTTTTACTAACCTTTTCTCTGATTGCTTGGTCTGTAGTTATGGGTTATTTGCCCAACCCGATTTCAACCGAAAGCGACATATCATCCGATATTAGTAACGAGGAGAGCGGAACGCTTAGCGTACCCGAGGTGGTCAAGGTCGGGGAGGGCAACGCCGAGTATAAATCCGACCTTACCGATGTTTATGATAGAGCAAAGGAGAGCTGCCTGACCGTGCTCACCGGCTCTTCCATGGGTAGCGGGTTTGTGGTTACCGAGGACGGTTACATTATAACAAATCATCATGTAATCAAGGATGCTACTAATGTAAGGGTTGTTTTTTATGAAGGAGATGAATATAACGCAGAAATAATCGGAAGCGATTCCATTAGCGACATTGCGGTGCTGAAGATAGAGGGCGAGGGCTTTGTTCCGCTTGAAATCGGCAACTCCGATAATATAAAAATCGGTGAGCAGGTGGCTGCCATTGGAACTCCTTACAGCATTGAGCTTGCCGGAACCATGAATATGGGTATAATCAGCGGTATTGCAAGAAATATCGAGATAACAAACGATTTCGGCACTGTGGTTAAGACAATGACGCTTATTCAGACCGATACCTCCATAAATCCCGGTAACAGCGGTGGTCCGCTTATAAATATGGCGGGACAAATCGTAGGTATTAATACCCTTAAGCTGATGAACGAATACGAGGGACTCGGCTTTGCGATACCGATAAACAATGCGGTAACAATAATCAATACCCTTATTGAGTTTGGTGAGGTGAACGAGCGACCCGATAACGATTTTGTAACCGCCTCACCCCGCCTTAATATAACGGTGATGAGCATTGAGGATGCAGTAAATTATTATAAAATGAATTTCAGCTTTGAGCTGCCGTCCGGTGCATTTGTCACCGAGGTTGCCAGAAACTCCGCCATTTACAGAGCAGGGCTTGAAATATATGATATTATAACAGAGTTCAACGGTGTGGAAATAACCACTAAGGAGACATTAACATCCGAGCTTGCAAATTACCGTGCAGGTCAAAGCGTTTCCGTTAAGGTGTTCAGAATAAACCGCAACGGTGACGGTGGCGAGTACCACGAGCTCAGCTTTAGGTTGGATACTGCGGAATAAAAATCCGAAAACAAAAAGCGTTTTCGGATTATGGAAAAAGCCCTTGACGGTCAGTCCGTGACCGTCATTTGCCTT
>CAZGJQ010000093.1:0-7935 GCA_964525815.1 uncultured Oscillospiraceae bacterium | reverse complement strand
ACCAGCATATCGGGAAAGGCGGTCGTAATTCTGCTGATGGCTTCCTCCGCACAGTCGGTTCTGAAGGTAATCTCGGCAGCGGGCAGTCCGCCGTCGCAGAGCGCTCTTGCCAGAGGCAATGCGGTATCGATATCCGTTATTTTTATAACAGGAATTATTCCGATGTTTCCGATTTTTTGTAAGATACTCAAGCAATCACTTCCTTTTTTTGTTAATACTAAATATATCACTCGAGGAGAGAAAAGTCAATGAGACAGAGCTTATTTTGCGTCGCTATTTACAAAAAAACCTTGATATTAACAAAAATATGCATTAGAATAAGCTGTATGTAATTGCTTTTTTACAAGTAAAAGATTTTATAAGGAGTATTTATAGTATAAATGAAAAGGACAGCATTTTTTATCGCCATAATATTTTTTTTGATACCGTTTTTTGCTGCTTGTGAAGGGAAAAACGATGAAAACGGAGAGCTCTTTGATCCTACGGCTAAGTTTGACGAGTTTTATACGGCTCGGCAGATTGTGTGCTGGCAGGACGCTGCCGCAGTTTTTTTATCAAAAAGAACGCTGAGCGATTATAAATACGAAAACGCTCTGGAGCAGCCCGAAACGCTGGAGGAAAAATGCGGTTATCTTATTACCGTGTCTCTTCTTGCCCGACAGGGTGTAGATATAAAGAAGAGCTCTCCGGAGCAATATATTGAAGAAATCAAAACGGCAGCGGAGAGCAGCTTCGATCAGCTTACCGTTAAGGAGCTGGCTCTGTGCTTTTTTGCGTTGACGGCGGCGGATGCCGAATTTGATTACAGAGCAGCAGCAGAGTATCTTGAGAGCATGCAGAATAATGACGGAGGGTTCCCATATTCAACCGATTATAATATATCGGATGCGGAGAGCAGCGCATATGCGTTGCAAATTATATCCTTGTCAAGAAGATATATCACGGATGATTGTCATGACGGAGTGCTTGTGTATCTTGGTAATGCAATAAATGAGGATAACACCTTGTCTGATATTGAGAGCAAAAAGAGTGCGTTTACTACCGCTTTAACCCTAAATGCGCTTATATCCGCAGCTCTTCCGCTTAACGGAGAGGTTTCTACCGCTCTTACCTCCGCCATAAACAGGGATTTTTTGGTTACGAGCGGTGATGCTCTGAGCGGCTATAAAAGGTATAAGACGGACACCTATATAGACAGAGAGGTTACCGGAGAGGTAATGCTTTGCCTGGCGGCAACCGCTTACGGAAACCTCTGGACAAGCCTCAGGGACGACAAAAACGCTTGACATACAATATAAAGTCCTGTTTTGTGTGCCAACTCTCTATCCTGATGAATACTATAATAACAGTATTCATAGGGAGGAAATGCCGATATGGCAATAAAAATATTTATAGACCAGGGACATAATCCGGCGGGATTTCATAATGCGGGCGCGGTCGGTCATAATTTATATGAGGGCGATATAACATACCAGGTGGGGATATACCTTGCAGAGCTTTTGAACAATGATCCTCGTTTCGAAGCTCGTCTTTCAAGACCGACAGAAGATACCGTGCTGGGAACTACCAATGCGACCAGCTTAGCGGAACGGGTAAGGATGGCAAACACATGGCCTGCGGATTATTTTATTAGTATACACGCAAACGCCAATGTGAACCCCGCAATCAACGGTACCGAGGTATATATATACCGGTTATATACGCAGGCTAACTGGCTGGCCGCTCAGGTTCTTGACGGTATTGTGGAAACCGTGGGCACCAGAGATAACGGTATTCGGGTTAACCCGAGCTTATATGTTTTGCGCAGAACAAATATGCCTGCAATACTTGTGGAGCTGGCGTATTTGACAAACACAGCAGATGCAGAGAAGCTGAGAGACAATCAGCGACAGTTCGCAGACGGTATATACACCGGTATGCTCCGGTATTTCGGCTTTGCCTGATAGAAGCAATCAAAAAAATGAACCGCCGAGGATTATAGCCCGGCGGTTTTTTCGTAATAGATAACAGCTCCTCGTTGCTGGTTAGTTTACCCTTTTCTTTTAACGTATATTTTTCTATATCGTTTGTTTCAACCAAAAACCTTATATCTACATCTGAATACATGTCGTATGAGTCATCTGCAAGTGAACCCGATAGAAAAGAGCCGATTACATTATCATTATTAAATATAGTTAACAACTCATTTACAAGTATTAGTTTTTTATCCATACAAACAATCCCTTATAATTATATCTTTAAAATACTGGAGTGCAATATTCACCCCGGTGTTTTTTTTGCTTAAAGCGTTATATGGTCGATTATGTAGTTGAGATACTGCTTGTATGCCTGCTTGTCTGCAACAATCTTCTTCATTTCATACAGCTTGTTAGGCGAAATTTTCTCCTGCTCTTCAACAGTCAGCTTGTTCTTCATAAGCTTATCCACCATTAAGGCGTCATAGATGTCCATGGCGATTATATTGTTACCCCTGAGGCACATAACCTGCTTCATCTGCCCGTTTACAAGGTTCTCTACCGCTGCGCAGCCCATTTGAGTGGCAAGCACACGATCCCGCAAGGTGGGGGAGCCTCCTCTTTGAATATGTGCAAGCCGTGCGAATCTGGTCTCTATGCCCGTTCTGTTCTGTATCATCTGGCACAGCTCCTCACCGTAGCCCGATCCCATTCCCTCGGCTGCGATAATTATGAAATTGCGCTTCTCGGTCTTTCTTGCCTCCACCATTTTCTCGACTACATGGTCAAAGTCGGTGGGTATCTCCTTAATAACGGCGGTAACGGCGCCTACGGCTATGGAGGTATGCAGGGCAATGTCGCCCGCTTCTCTTCCCATAACCTCAACTATATTGCACCTCGAATGGCTCTCCCCCGTATCCCTGAGCTTATCCACAAGGGATACCACCGTGTTCATTGCGGTATCAAACCCAATAGTCATCTCGGTTGAGCCGATATCGTTGTCAATTGTGCCCGGAACTCCGATACACGGGATACCTGCATCGGTAAGGTCAACCGCTCCTCTGAAGGTTCCGTCTCCTCCGATTGTAATCACTCCGTCGATGCCAAACTCCCGACAGGTATCTGCGGCTCTCTGAATTCCCTCTGTTTTGCGGAACTCCTCGCTTCTCGCGGTATAAAGCATCGTACCGCCTCTGTTTATTATAAAAGCAACGTCTCTGGGTCCGAGAGGTTTTATATCCCCCTCAATAAGCCCCTGATATCCGTTATATATGCCCATAACCTCAACACCCTTGTAGATTGCAAGGCGGGTTATAGCTCTGATCGCCGCATTCATTCCGGGAGCGTCGCCTCCCGAGGTAAGTACGCCTATCCGTTTAAATTTACTCAAAGTATTTTGCCTCCAAAAAATGCAGTTTTGTTGTTTTTGGTATAAATAATCTTACCACTTTGCGCTGTTAATGTCAAATATTTTTCTTTGAATGTTCTATTTATGCGGGAAAAAGAATAAGTTGTAACAAACATAATAGGAGGTAAATTGTAATGACGGATTTGGGAATATACGCCGATATTGCCAACAGAACCGGCGGCGATATTTATATTGGAGTGGTAGGCCCTGTCAGAACCGGAAAATCCACTTTAATAAAAAGATTCATTGAATATTTAGTCCTGCCCAATATCGAAGGAGAGTTCGTCAGGGAGCGGGCAAAGGACGAAATGCCTCAATCGGCGTCCGGAAAAACGGTTATGACAACCGAGCCTAAGTTTATACCGGAGGAAGCGGTGCAGATAGAGCTGGACGAGAACGCATCCTTTCGGGTAAAGCTTGTTGACTGTGTCGGCTACATTGTTCCGGGTGCTATAGGACATATAGAAAACAACGCTCCTCGTATGGTTATGACCCCATGGTCGTCCGAGCCGCTGCCCTTTGAGGAGGCTGCGGAGACGGGAACCAAAAAGGTTATAAAGGACCATTCCACAATAGGGCTGGTCGTAACCACAGACGGCAGTATCGGAGAGATACCGAGGGAGAGCTATATCTCGAGTGAAAAAAGGGTGGTGGATGAACTCAAGGCAATAAACAAGCCCTTTATTGTGGTTCTTAATTGCTTAAATCCGCAGAGCGCACAGTCCCAAGCGCTTGCGAACGAGCTGGAGCAGAGCTATGATGTTCCGGTTATACCGGTTAACTGTCTTGAGATGTCGGACAGCGATATCAAGGAAATAATCAAGAATGTGCTGTATGAGTTTCCGGTAAGCGAAATCAAGGTAGCTCTTCCCTCCTGGGTAGAGGTTATTGAGGAGGACAATCCGCTTAAAAAAGAGCTATATGAGGAGATTGCGAGATGCGCCTCCAAGCTTAAGCGTGTAGGCGAGATAAAGGATGCCTTTGATTCATTCTCTCTTGAGGACGAGAGCATTACAGCAAGAATGGAGAGTCTTAACCTCGGGGAAGGCAGCGCTAAGATTGAGATAAAAATACCGGACAGAATATTTTATACCGTGCTTGCGGAGAGAAGCGGTTTTGAGATTGAAGACGAGCAGAGCCTGTTCAGAATTATGAGCGAGCTTGCTACAGTGAAGCGTCAGTATGACAAGATTGCCGTTGCTATCGAGCAGGTCAACGAGCACGGATACGGAATAGTGACGCCGTCAATCGAGGACTTGAAGCTTGAGGAGCCCGAGATAGTCAAGCAGCCCGGCGGCTATGGTGTAAAGCTCAAGGCTTCGGCACCGAGCATACATATGATTAAGGCGAACATAGAGACCGAGGTAAGTCCCACGGTGGGTACCGAGCGGCAAAGTGAGGAGCTGGTGAAGTTTCTGCTCAAGGAGTTTGAGGAGGATCCGAAAAAAATATGGGAATCCAACATGTTCGGCAAGACACTGCATGAGCTGGTGGGAGAGGGTCTAAACAGCAAGCTGTCCCATATGCCCGAGGATGCACGGGCAAAGCTATCCGAAACCCTGCAAAGAATCATAAACGAGGGCAGCGGCGGTCTGATTTGTATTCTTCTTTAAGGAGGTCTGATATTTTATGTGCTTTTACTCCTGTCTTAAGAACAAGGAGGTAATAAATATTGTAGACGGTAGACGGCTGGGCTGTATAATTGACTTGGAAATCGACGTTGTCTGCGGAAAAATAATCAAGATTGTTCTTCCATCCTGTGACGGTTTTTTCAGTTATTTCTCTTCAAAGAATAATATCTGCATACCCTGGGAAAGCATTGAGAGAATCGGGGATGATATAATCCTCGTACGAATCTGCGATTTTAAGCCGAAAAAGAAGGGGTATTAACACCAGTCTGAGGATAAAAATACTCGTAGCATATATGTACTACCCTTTGCTTTTTAAAGCAAAGGGTAGACTGTATTTTAGCTCTTTGCAAAGCTGCGTTGAATGAGCTTAACAATCTCAACAATAGGAATAACCGATACCGCAAGCGCAAGGGAAATACCGTATTCTGTCAGAGAAATACGCTCAAAACCAAACATCTGCGCTAAAAACGGCACATAAATTACCATTGCGGTCAGGACAAAGGAAAGCGCCATTCCTGCGTATAAAAATCTGTTATGGCTGTTCAGCTTAAATACCGAGCCTCTTTGTGAGCGTAGATTGAAGGAGTGGAATATCTCAGCCATGGACATGGTCAGAAACGCCATGGTAATTCCGTCCTTGCTGGTAACAAACTCCCATACCCCCGATTCATAATAATGCCCGATAAGGTATGCGGTAAGGGTTAAAACAGCAACCATCAGACCCTGATACAGAATATCAAAGCCCGTTCCGCCAGAGAACACACCTTCGGTCTTTTCTCTGGGAGGTCTGCTCATTATGTCCGGCTCACCCTTCTCCATACCCAGCGCAAGAGCGGGGAAGCTGTCTGTAATCAGGTTTATCCATAGAATGTGTACCGGTCTGAGCACCGTAAAGCCGATAATTGTTGCGGTAAACACGCTTATAACCTCGCTTAGATTGGAGGAAAGCAGGAACTGAATGGATTTTTTTATATTATGATAAATCCGTCTGCCTTCCTCCACGGCGGCAACAATGGTGGCAAAATTGTCGTCCCCGAGAATCATGTCAGCTACATTTTTTGTAACATCGGTTCCCGTAATGCCCATCCCTATTCCTATGTCCGCACTCTTTATGGAGGGAGCGTCGTTTACTCCGTCGCCGGTCATTGCGGTAACCATACCCTTTGCTTTCCAGGCGTTGACAATACGCACCTTGTGTTCGGGCTGAACCCTTGCGTATACGGAATAGGCATCTATTGTTTCAAACAATTCCTCATCGCTTATTTTGTCAAGCTGAGCGCCCGTTATCGCCTGGGACCTGTCGGTTATTATTTCCAGCTCTTTTCCGATTGCTACGGCTGTATCAATGTGGTCCCCGGTTATCATAACGGGGCGGATTCCCGCAGCCCTGCACTTGGCGACCGCATCCTTTACCTCCTTGCGGACCGGATCTATCATACCCGTAAGTCCTATGAAAACAAGCTCTCTCTCCAGTTCACCCGGATCAAACGAAGCAGGAAGACGGTCATATTCCCTGTAAGCGGCGGCAAGAACTCTCAACGCTCTGTCCGCCATACTCTTGTTTTCTGTGAGAATCTCGGTGCGCAGCGAATCGTTAAGCTCGGTAACCTGACCGTTGATGAGAGTATGGGTGCACTTTTTCAGAATCTCATCGGGAGCGCCTTTTGTATATTGTATATATTTCTCTCCGCCATCATGGACGGTGGACATCATTTTGCGCATGGAATCAAACGGAGCCTCACCCACTCTCGGATAATTGTTCTGCAATACGTTTTTATTAAGTGAGTTGTTGAAGGCGAAGGTAACAAGCGCCGCTTCGGTAGGCTCTCCCGTAACAACCCCTTCCTTGTCAAGGTTAGCATCGCTGCATAATGCGGTTGCCACGGCGAGTTGCTGCTTGTTATGGGTATAATACTCCACTACCGTCATTTTATTCTGGGTAAGAGTTCCCGTTTTGTCCGAGCAAATGATTTGAGTACACCCTAAGGTCTCAACTGCGGTCAACCGTCGTATCACGGCGTTTCTTTTTGCCATTTTAGAAACACCGATGGAAAGCACAATGGTAACAACCGCACTGAGCCCTTCGGGTATAGCGGCAACCGCAAGAGAAACAGACACCATAAAAGTATCCAGCACAACCTCGCTCTCAAGGCTGCCCGCTCTGATAACGCCGAATGCAAAGATGAAAGCACATATTCCAAGCACCAGAAAGGTCAGTATCTTGCTAAGCTGGGCAAGCTTAAGCTGAAGCGGAGTTTTTTCGTCCTTAGCCTTTGAAAGCGCTTTTGCGATGCTGCCCATCTCGGTGCTCATTCCTGTATGTGTAACGGCGGCAACCCCTCTGCCGTAAACAACCGAGCTGCCCATATAAACCATGTTCCTTCGGTCGCCGAGAGTAATTTCGTCTTCGGTCGGTGCAAGAGCTTCGGCTGTCTTGGTAACCGGAAGTGATTCTCCGGTCAGAGCGGCCTCCTCGGTCTTTAATGAAACGGCTTCGATAATCCGTGCGTCAGCAGGGACAGAGTCACCAGCCTCCAGCAGTATTATGTCTCCCGCTACAAGCTCCTCGCTTTTTATAATCGTAACCTCGCCGTCACGAAGCACACGACTTGTCGCCTTGGTCATCTCCCGCAATGCTTCAATCGCCTTTTCCGCCTTGCTTTCCTGTATGACACCGAGAACCGAATTGAGTATCACCACAAAAAGGATTATAAACACATCGGTGGGGAAATGCCCTTCATAGAATGAGGTTATGCCCGAGACCAGTGCGGCGGCAAGCAGAATTATAATCATAGGCTCGGCGAGCTGCTTAAGAAATCGCTTGAGATTGGATGTCTTCGGCGGATCGACCAGCTTGTTCAGCCCGTCAGTGGACAGCCTTTCCTGAGCTGTCTTAGTTGACAGGCCTTTTTCTTCGGTGCTTAATTGCCGGAGGATAATT
>CAZGJQ010000092.1:0-7942 GCA_964525815.1 uncultured Oscillospiraceae bacterium | reverse complement strand
CAAGTACCTATAAAGGTTAAACAAACACCGCCTGAAGTTAATTTATAACTTCGGGTTAAAGGTTTTTGAGAGAATTTATACCGTATGAAAGTCTTCAGTACCTACAAATGCACTGTGATACCTTAAAGAAATTGGACTACATTGCAAAAAAAGCCAAGGGATAAACCAAATGCCCGCAGTAAAAACTGCGGGCATTTTGTGCGTTTAAAATCAGTCCTCAACCAAATCGAGAGCGTCCTTGCGGGAGAGGTTTATTCTGCCCTTGTCGTCGATTTCGGTTACAATAACCTTGATTTGGTCGCCGACCGAAACCACATCCTCGACCTTGCCGACTCGTTTTTTGTCCAGCTGGGAAATATGAACCATGCCTTCCTTGCCGGGAGCGATTTCTACGAACGCACCGAAGTTCATTATACGGGTTACCGTACCTGTATACACCGTACCCGGCTCCGGATCCTTTGTTATGGATTCGATAATGCGGAGAGCCATATAAGCGGCCTCTTTATCTATCGCAGCAATAAAAATGCTTCCGTCATCCTCAATGTCTATTTTGGCACCCGTATCGGCACATATTTTTTGAATAACCTTACCGCCCGAACCTATGACATCACGGATTTTTTCAATGTCTATTTTGGTGGAAATCATTTTTGGGGCATACTTAGAGACCTCCGGTCTCGGCTCCGCAATGCAGGGGTTCATTACATTATCTAATATATGCATTCTACCCTTTCCGGTCGTGGTAAGGGCTTCCCTTATTATTTCGGGGGTAAGCCCGTCAATCTTAAGGTCCATTTGAATAGAGGTTATGCCGTTTTTTGTTCCGGCAACCTTGAAGTCCATATCCCCGAAGAAGTCCTCCAGTCCCTGAATGTCAATCATGGTCATCCAGCGATCCGCCTCTGTGATAAGTCCGCAGGAAATACCGGCTACCGGTGCTTTTATGGGTACTCCGGCATCCATAAGCGCAAGGGAGGAGCCGCATACCGAGGCCTGGCTGGTGGAGCCGTTGGAGGAGATAACCTCGGAAACCAGTCTTATTGCATAGGGGAAGTCCTCCTTGGAAGGCAATACGGGCTCAAGAGAACGCTCCGCAAGCGCACCGTGTCCTATCTCCCGTCTGCCGGGGCTGCGTGCGGATTTTGCCTCGCCCACCGAATAACCCGGCATATTGTAATGATGCATATATCTCTTTGTTTCTTCGTCGTCGATACCGTCAAGCAGCTGTGCCTCTCTCAGGGGAGCAAGGGTAGCTGTAGTTAGCACCTGTGTCTGTCCTCTGGTGAACATACCCGAGCCGTGTGTTCTCGGGAGCAGGGAAACCTCAGCCGAAAGCGAGCGTATCTCGTCCATCCTTCTGCCGTCCACTCTCTTCTGTTCGTCCAGCAGCCAACGGCGTACAATCTTCTTTTGGAGCTGATACATACACTCGTTTATCATTGCTGTATGCTCGGGGTATTCCTCCTGAAGCGCCTCGAACACCTTTTCGTAGACAGGCTTAAGCCTTTCGTCTCGAATACGCTTATCATCCGTATTCAGAGCCGCTTTTACATCCTCCGATGCCAGCTCCGAAACCTTGTCGAACAGCTCCTTGTCCAGCTCAAATGCCGGATACTCAAACTTCTCTTTTCCAATTTCCTTTTGTATGCTGTTTATGAAGTCGATAAGGGGCTTAATTGCTTCGTGCGCCGCAATTATACTCTCGTACATCAAGTCGTCCGAAACCTCGTCCGCACCCGCTTCTATCATTACAACCTTTTCCTTGGTGGCGGCTACGGTAAGCTCCAAATCGCTTGCCTCACGCTGCTCTGCCGTCGGGTTGATAACCGGCTTCCCGTCCACAAGCCCGACAAAAGCACCACCGATGGGTCCGTTCCAGGGAATATCAGAAATAGAAAGCGCTATGGATGCGCCTATCATGGCCGAAATCTCGGGAGAGCAATCGGGGTCGGCGGACATAACGGTCAGCGAAAGGACTATATCGTTGCGCAGGTTCTTAGGGAAGAGCGGGCGTATCGGTCTGTCAATAAGACGAGAGGCGAGTACGGCCTTTTGAGAAGGTCGTCCCTCCCGACGATTAAAGCTGCCGGGTATTTTACCCGCTGCATATAGCCTTTCCTCAAAGTCAACCGAAAGAGGCAAAAAGTCTATGCCGTCTCTCGGAGCCGCCGAAGCGGTTGCATTTGCGAGTATGACCGTGTCTCCGTATCTTACAAGACAGGAGCCGCTGGAGAGCTGTGCCATTTTTCCCGTTTCTACAGTCAACGGTCTGCCGGCGAACTCAAACTCAAACTTTCTAAAATTCTCAAACATATTTCTTCCTTTCCGGCATTTTCTAATGCCATAAAAAACTTTTTAAGGAAGATACAAGCTTTTCTTGGTTTAACATTTTCGAACAATTCAAAGCATATGCCTGTTTGAATTATTTGAAACTGCTAAACCGCTTGTAGCTCCTTTTTCCTTTTTTCTTTTTTGTTAGGGGAGCCGTATAAACGGCGATTAGACCGTTTATGCGGCACCCCCATTTTGCCGAGCGCTTACTTCCTGATTTTTAAGCGCTCGATAATCTCACGATAGCGGTTAATGTCCTTCTTCATAAGGTAGTTAAGGAATTTTCTTCGCTTACCTACCATTTTCAGAAGACCTCTGCGTGAATGATGGTCTTTTTTATTGACCTTCAGATGCTCCGTTAACTGGTTAATTCTTGCGGTAAGAATAGCAATCTGAACCTCGGGAGAGCCTGTGTCTCCCTCATGTACGGCAAAATTCGAAATGATATTTTGCTTTTCATCCTTCAACAACATCGTTCTTGTTCACCTCCGTATGTTATTCTTTGGGTAGAGCCAAGCAATGGGACGGTGATGGAAGCAGATACGCTCCCGATTCCCCAAAAACCGAGCAAACCCCTCGTTTCCTTCATCAAAAAGAAACGCAAAATATAATATAACATATTCTGCTTGTTTTGTAAATAGATTTTTCAAAAAAACACGAACATTAACAGATAGCTTACCAAAAAACCTGTTGACCTAAAATTGGAATAATGATATTATATTATTGTAAACAGTAAATAATAAATATATACTGCTAAAGGGAAGGGACGCAATTATGAAAATATCCGGTAAATTAATGAACGTTTTAACACAGGTTATCGCTTTGAGTGTGCTCTTGGGAATAGTGGCACTAATGATAAGCGTTGTCCGCAGCGGTTATCTTCATTTCCTGACCGATTCAGATGCATACGCAGACATTTATGCCTATACCGAGGAGAGCAGCGTGGAGAGCATTGAATAAGCGTTACGGTTAATTGTTAATTTTGCGGTTTTGTATTAAAAAACTATTGCAAAAATACCCTCCGGACTGTATAATATTACCATAAAAAGTAAAGGGAGTTATCGTTGAAAAAGACTAAAGACAGAGGTGCTTCGGTGTCCGGCTCCACGATAATAAAAAGCGAATATGCCGAGTATTTGTTTCATCAGGGCAATAACTTCCGCTCTTATGAGTATTTCGGAGCGCACAGGGTTGACGGCGGTTTTGTTTTCAGGGTATGGGCGCCGGGTGCTGATGCCGTATATCTTGCGGGAGATTTCAACGCTTGGAATACCGATACGCCGATGCAAAAAAACGACAACGGCGGTATCTGGAGTCTAAGTCTGTCCGGTGAGCGCTTCGGTAACCTTTTAAAATATAAATACATTATTAAGCGGGACGGTGATTTACGCTTCAAGTCGGATCCATTTGCCTTTTACTCCGAGACTTTGAGCAATACCGCCTCGATTTTTTTTAATCTGGACGGCTTTTGCTGGACAGACAATCATTATATGAACGAGCGGAGGCATAACGGATATTTTTTTCACAATGATATTATGCTCCCAAAACCGATAAATATATACGAGGTTCATCTCGGTTCCTGGAAGAAGAATTCCTCGGGAGGCTATCTCTCTTATGTCGAATATGCCGAAGAGCTGAGTAAATACGTTAAGGAAATGGGGTATACTCACGTTGAGCTTATGCCCATAATGGAGCATCCCTTTGAGCAGAGCTGGGGTTATCAGGTTTGTGGGTTTTTTGCTCCCACCTCCCGTTATGGAGACCCTCATTCGTTCATGAAATTCGTTGACATAATGCATTCGGAGGGTATAGGCGTTATTCTTGACTGGGTGCCCGCCCATTTCCCCAAGGATGCGCACGGGCTCTATGAGTTTGACGGTTCGCCGTTATATGAGTATCAGGGTAAAGACCGTATGGAAAACCGCACATGGGGAACACGGTATTTTGATGTGGGCAGGACACAGGTGCAGTCCTTTCTTATTTCAAACGCATTGTTTTGGCTGGATAAGTACCATATTGACGGACTGCGCATAGATGCGGTCGCCTCCATGCTTTATCTCGATTATGACAGGGAGCCGGGGGAGTGGAATCCCAACCCCGACGGCTCAAACATTAACCTACAGGCTGTCGAATTCTTCAAA
Organism: uncultured Oscillospiraceae bacterium; assembly: GCA_964525815.1. Classification (GTDB taxonomy): domain Bacteria; phylum Bacillota; class Clostridia; order Oscillospirales; family CAG-382; genus UBA1049. The sequence goes on along the minus strand of CAZGJQ010000092.1, from coordinate 3,473 downwards.
AAGCTAAACGCTGCTGCGGACAGGCATTATCCGGACTGCTTTATGATTGCGGAGGAGTCTACCGATTATCCCGATGTTACAAGCAAGAGCGGACTGGGCTTCGGTTACAAATGGAATATGGGCTGGATGAACGACACCCTGGATTATATTTCTACTGATCCGTTTTTCCGATGCGGAAAGCATAATAAGCTCACCTTTTCGCTTATGTATGCCTTTAACGAGAATTATGTGCTGCCCATATCGCACGACGAGGTTGTCCACGGTAAAAAATCGCTGCTGGACAAGGCATTTGGGGATTACGAGCAAAAATTCGCAACAATACGGGCATACCTTGCATATATGATGACCCACCCGGGGAAAAAGCTGATGTTTATGGGTAACGAATACGGTCAGTTCAGGGAGTGGGATTTTGCGGGGGAGCTTGAATGGTTCATGACAGGCTACGAAATGCATCAAAAGCTGCGTGAATATGTCAAGGCACTTAATCATTTATATAAGGATACCTCCGCTTTATGGGAGCTTGACTGCTCCTGGGAGGGCTTCAGGTGGATATATGCGGATAGGAGCGAGGATAATGTGTTTGCCTATATGCGTATTGATAAATCGGGCAGAAAACTCATAATTATTCTTAACTTTTCCGGAACCGAGCATAAGGATTATACGGTTAAGGTGCCTGTCGGAGGCTGGTATCGGGAACTTCTTAGCAGCGATGATTACAGCTACGGAGGGAACCGTCGTGAAACACCCCGGGCTGTTCGCTCAAGGAAAACAGCTTCGGGCGAACATATAATAAAAAAGGATTTACCCCCGTTGAGCGCTGTTATTCTATCTAATGACATAAAGAACAATATCTATTGACACTGCATTTGACTGATGCCGTGCATCGGAAAGGATTTTCTTTCATGGTAAACAAAAAAGAAGCGGTCGCAATGCTTTTGGCGGGAGGACAGGGAAGCCGCCTTCATCTTTTGACCGAGAGGCTTGCAAAGCCCGCCGTTCCCTTCGGCGGCAAATACAGAATTATTGATTTTCCGCTCTCTAATTGTATCAACTCCGGAATAGATACAGTGGGCGTACTGACACAATATCAGCCTTTGGCGTTAAATGAATACATAGGGAACGGGCAGCCCTGGGACCTTGACAGAACCTTCGGCGGCGTAATGCTGCTGCCCCCCTATCAGGCATCTAAACGAGCGGATTGGTACAAGGGTACCGCAAACGCAATTTATCAGAATATGCACTTTATCAGAAAGTACGATCCCGATTATGTGATTGTTTTGTCCGGCGACCATATTTATAAAATGGACTACAATGCAATGCTTACCTTCCACAAAAAAGCGGAGGCGGACTGCACCATAGCAGTATTCAATGTTCCGCTGGAGGAGGCAAGCCGTTTTGGAATTATGAATACGGCAGAGGATATGTCTGTGGTGGAGTTTGAGGAAAAGCCACCGCAACCCAAGAGCACGCTTGCTTCAATGGGTGTTTATATTTTCAGCACAAAAAAGCTGTTTGACTATCTTACGGAGGATGAAAGCGACGGCGCAAGCGAAAAGGACTTCGGCAAGAATATAATTCCCGCAATGCTAAGCGGCGGCGAGCGTCTTTTTGCTTATAAGTTTGACGGATACTGGAAGGATGTAGGTACGATTGACAGCCTTTGGGAGGCGAACATGGATCTTTTAGGTGACCGTCCTAAGCTTTCATTAAAGGACGGTGAGAGGAGAATTTTCTCCCGTAATTATGCCGAGCCTCCTCATTTTGTGGGCAGTAATGCGGCAATAAGCAATTCTCTTATAACCGAGGGATGCGAGATATACGGAACAGTAATCAATTCGGTGCTGTCGTCCGGAGTGGTGGTGGAGCCGAATGCGGTAGTAACAGACAGTGTTATCTTCAACAATGTAACCGTAAAGAGCGGTGCGAGTGTGAGTTATACCGTATGTGACCGTGATACCGTTATCGGAGCTGAAGCGGTTGTGGGAAGAGACAGGCAGGCTTCGTCGGGGATAACCCTGATAGGAGCGGAGCTTCTTATCGAGGATAAGGCGGTAATACCGGATAATGTAAGGGTGGATTCCGTGTTTCTGGACGAATATAAGAGGAAGGGCGGTACGGAATGATGAGTACGGTAGGTATAATTTTCTCCAACATACATGATAAGAACATATCCGAGCTGACAAGGATGCGTACAATGGCATCTGTACCCTTCGGCTGTCGTTATCGTCTCATAGACTTTACGCTGTCTAATATGGTAAATTCCGGCATTACCCATGTAGGGGTTATAACCCATTATAATTATCAGTCCCTTATGGACCACATCGGTACCGGAAAGGACTGGGACCTTGCGAGGAGACAGGGAGGAATACAGATTCTCCCCCCTTATATAACCGCATTCGCAAACGCACGGAATTCACTGTATACAACAAGGCTAGAAGCTCTCAAGAGCATAAGTGCCTTTATTTCCGGATGCAGCGAGGAATATGTCGTGCTCAGCGACTGCGATGTTATTTGTAATATTGATTTAAACGAAATGATAACCCGCCATATTGAGAGTGATGCGGATGCGACCTTTGCCGTAAAAAGCAGCTATGCAGCCGCTTCGGATAGGAACAATATTTCGGTTGTGGAATATGACAGGGATTTTAGGATAACGGATATAAGCGAGCACAGCGGTCATTCGGGAGGGTTTAAGGATATTAACCTGAATATCTGGGTAATGAGGAGAAAATATCTCGAGGATATAATTCAGGATGCAATTGCGCATAATTATAATAATTTTATCAACGATGTCATAGCAAGGAACCTTTCCGGAGCGGATTTTAGGGTTTATAAATATGACGGATATTTCGCTTCCGTAAGCTCGCTTGCCGACTATTACTTCTGTAGTATGGATTTATTGAACTCAGACACAAGGAGAGCCTTGTTCGGGGTAAAGAACCGCCCTGTTTTCACAAAGGTGCGCAACTCTCCGCCCTCGGTTTACAGCAGCGAAGCCGTTGTAAGGAATTCTCTTATAGCGGACGGCTGTGTTATTGACGGAACCGTTGAGAACTCCATACTGTTCAGAGGGGTAAAGGTGGGGTTCGGTACTCATATTAAGAACTCCATCCTTATGCAGGATACCCTTACCGGAGACAATATCTATATGAGCTGCGTAATCACCGACAAGAATGCGGTAATCAGAGACGGCAGGGTGCTGTCGGGTCATGAAACAAGACCTTTTTATATAGAGAAAAACGCATATGTATAAAACAATATGACTTCAGGAGGTAAAAAGCAATGAAAAAGATTCTTTTTGCAGCAAGCGAGGCGGTGCCTTTTGCGGCGACCGGAGGGCTGGGTGATGTGATAGGCTCCCTCCCGTCAGCATTGAAGGATAGCGACGAGACTGCTGATATCAGAGTAGTTTTACCGCTGTATGGCAGCATGGATGCCACTCTTAGGGAGAAGCTGACTTTTATATCCACCAC
>CAZGJQ010000091.1:0-8045 GCA_964525815.1 uncultured Oscillospiraceae bacterium | reverse complement strand
TCTTCTCAACCGCACTTCTTACAACCCCCGGTCCGGACACTCCCACATTTATAACGCAGTCGCCTTCACCAACGCCGTGGAAGGCACCCGCCATAAAGGGATTATCATCCGGTGCATTGGCGAAAACAACCAGCTTTGCACAGCCGATGGAATCCCTGTCGGCGGTAAGCAGGGCTGTTTTTTTGATTATATGACCCATTTTTGCGACCGCATCCATATTTATGCCCGCCTTGGTGGTGGCGACATTCACTGAGGAGCAAACCGATTCGGTTTCAGAAAGTGCCTGCGGAATGGAATCGATAAGAGCGTCCTCGGCAGGGGTGGAGCCCTTTTGAACCAGAGCGGAGAACCCCCCTATAAAGTTTACACCCATGTCCGCAGCGGCTCTGTCCAGAGTTCTCGCCACACGGACAAAATCGTCATATCCGAGGTTTCCTCCGGCAAGCGAAACGGGGGTTACAGAAATCCGCTTGTTAATTATGGGAATACCGTACTGCCTTTCTATCTCCTCGCAGACCGGCACCAAATTCTTAGCCTTTTTTGTTATTTTATCATAAATCCGGTCGCAAAAAACCGCTCCGTCCGAGGACAGGCAATCCATCAGGGAAATGCCCATGGTAACGGTGCGTATATCGAGATGATCGGTTCGAATCATCTCAATTGTTTCGAGTATATCCTTTGTGTTCAGCATCAGTGTTTGTTCCTTGTCTTATATTCTGTGCATAGAGTTGAAAATATCCTCATGCATAGCATGTATTTTTAGATTGTTGTCCTTGCCGAGACTATCCAGCCCGTCGGCAAAAACGCCAAAATTAACCTCGCCTTCCTTTATATCGACCAACATTATCATGGCAAAATAATCCTGCAAAACGGTCTGGGAAATATCGAGTATGTTTGCCTTGTATTCGGAGCAATAGGCTGATACTTTTGCGATTATTCCCATGCTATCCTTGCCTATTACGGTTATAACTGCTTTCATGCTTCTTCCTCTTTTTCGTTTTTGTATAAGCTCTCTATCATTTCCACTCTTTTTATATGCCGCCCGCCTTCAAAGGGCGTGTGTATAAAGATTTCCGCGAGCTTTACCGCTTTTTTTGTGTCGATGATTCTTCCTCCGAGACATAATACATTCGCATCGTTGTGCCTTTTTGTCATCTCGGCGGAGAACTCATCCGACAATACGGCGGCACGAATACCCTTGTGCTTGTTTGCAGCCATGGACATACCTATTCCGGTGCCGCAGCACAGTATTCCGAGATCGCTCTCCTTGCTTAGTATTGATTCGCATACCTTTTTAGCATAAAGAGGGTAATCTACCGAATCGCACCCTTCGGTACCGAAATCGATAAAAGGTATGCTTTTTTCCTGTAAAAAGCTCTTTATAGCTTCCTTTATTTCATAGCCTCCGTGGTCGCTTCCGAGTGCAATCATTGTTCCCTTACCCTTTCTGATTTTTGTTTTTTGCGTTTAGCTCTCTTTCCGCCTGTGAGGCACGCAGATAAACGGGCTTAAGCTCGTTTGCCGAGACGCAGCTCTTTTTTAGGAATGCTCTGTACCCGCATATCGCTACCGACAGCGCATTCTGGTCTGTAGCTGCCGCAGAGGCTGCTTGGATGTTGTTTAATTCGCAAAGGGAGGCGAAAAGACCTGCTCCGTCTCCGCAAAGGGTAACCTTTTCCATACTCGTGAGCTGCTCCCTAAGCTCCTCTGCTGAGATAAGCCTATCATCACAGAGCCGCTTTCCGTTACGGAAAAGAGCATTATAGAATTGCTGCCGCCTTGCATCCATCAATGGGCAAATAATCCCCGGTTGATGCGAGAGGTTCTCTGCAAGTGCTTCAAGCGTTGAAACGGCGGCGCAAGGAATGTTATCGCCCAAGGCTGTCGCTATTCCTTTTACGGTAGAAACACCGATTCTAACCCCCGTAAACGAACCCGGACCCGCGCTGACCGCAATTAAAGACAGGTCTTTGGGCTTTGCTCCATATAGCTCAAATGCCTGATTTATCATGGGCATGAGGTTCTCGCTGTGGGTAAGGCGGTTCTTTAGCGTTAAAAGGGAATAGGTGGACACCGAGCCGTCTATTTCGGCTATAGCGGCGGAGGCGGTAACCGCCGTCGTATCGATTCCGAGTATCAGCATAGCGTTATCCTTCTTTCGGTCTCTGATATAATATCTATTTTCACCTTAACGGCGTGTTCGGGTATTGCGTTCTCAAACAGCTCGCTCCACTCGGTTATTATCAGGCAATCGTCGGCGGGATAATCATAAAACCCGGTGGAATATAAGTCGTCCTCGCTGCTGATACGGTATAAATCAAAGTGATAGATTGTCAGCTTCTCCCCGGGATATTCGTTTACAATTGCGAAGGTGGGGGAGTGAACCAGCGGAAGGCACTCCGGAATGAGAGAAGCGACCAAGCCCCGTACGAATGCTGTCTTTCCCGCACCCATCTCACCAAAAAGCGCCAAAAAGTCACCCTTTCCGAGTCGTGCGGCTATTTGTGATGCTATTTGCCCGGTTTGGTTAATACTCTTTGAAAAAAATGTTTTCATACACACTTCCTGTTTATTTAGAAGAGCCCGCTGATAACACCGTTCTCATCAATGTCAATACTCTCAGCGGACGGCTTTTTGGGCAGTCCCGGCATGGTCAAGACAGTTCCGGTTAATACAACCACAAATCCGGCTCCGGCTGACACTTTTACTTCCCGAACGGAAAGACGATAGCCGGAAGGACATCCCAGTAAATGCGGGTTGTCCGAGAGGGAGTATTGCGTTTTTGCGACGCAAATCGGGAGCTTGCCGTAGCCCATCGCCTCTATAAGCTTAATCTCAGCAAGAGAGGAGGAGGTAAAGTCCACACCGTCCGCACGGTATATTTTTTTTGCGAGAGCTTCTATTTTTTCGGTAATGGAAAGGTTCTCGGGATAAGAAAACTCGAGATTGGAAGCAGCTTCGCAGACCTCGCAGACCTCACGGGCAAGCTCTGCGGCACCCTGTCCGCCCTCTGCGAACGCCTTGGAAACAACCGCTTTTACTCCTAAGTCGTCACAGATATTCCTGATTGCGGCTATCTCGTTATCCGTGTCGGTATAGAAATGATTAATAGCAACGACTATAGGAACACCGAAGCTCTTAAGGTTCTCTATATGAGCCATTAGGTTTGCGCTGCCCTTTTTCAGAGCAGCAATGTTTTCCTGCTTTAACTCGTCCTTTTTTACTCCGCCGTTGTATTTGAGCGCTCTGACTGTTGCAACCAGCACAACCGCATCGGGCTTCAGTCCCGCCTTGCGGCATTTTATATCAAAAAACTTTTCCGCACCCAAATCGGCTCCGAACCCCGCCTCGGTGATGCAATAATCCGCAAGCTTTAGAGCGGTTTTTGTGGCAAGAACCGAATTGCAGCCATGTGCGATGTTGGCAAAAGGTCCGCCGTGTATAATGCAGGGGGTGTTCTCTATGGTTTGTACAAGATTGGGCTTTATGGCCTCCTTAAGCAAGGCGCACATGGCTCCTTGAGCATTTATGTCTCGGCAGTATACCGGTTTATCGTCATAAGCATATGCCACAAGCATATTGCCCAGCTTTTCCTTAAGGTCGTTAACGGATTCGGCAAGGCAGAGAACAGCCATTATCTCGCTTGCCACCGTTATCATAAAATGCTCCTCGCGGGTAACCCCGTCCGCCTTACCGCCCAAGCCTATCACAGCAGTGCGAAGCGCACGGTCATTCATATCAAGGCAGCGGGTGAATACGATCCGTTTCGGGTTGATATCGAGTATGTTTCCCTGCATCAGATGATTGTCTATCATAGCGCAGAGCAGGTTGTTTGCGCTGGTTACGGCATGGAAGTCTCCGGTGAAATGCAGGTTTATCTCATCCATGGGAAGCACCTGCGAGTAACCGCCTCCTGCGGCTCCTCCCTTGATTCCGAAAACGGGTCCCAGAGAGGGCTCCCTAAGTGCAATAACGGCATTTTTCCCTATTTTAGCCATTGCCTGTCCCAGGCCTACGGTGGTCGTAGTCTTTCCTTCTCCCGCAGGCGTGGGGCTGATTGCCGTAACTAAAATAAGCTTCCCGTCTTGCTTGCTATCCAGCCTCTTAAGCACAGAGGTGTTGATTTTCGCTTTATATTTTCCGTATGCTTCCAGCTCGTCGTCCTTGATTCCCAGACTTTTTGCTATTTCACCGATCGGTTTCATTTTAGCTTGGTTAGCTATTTGAATGTCTGTTTTGATAGTGTCAATTGAGCTCATTTGCGTCCTCCGATGGTTTTGTATATCAGCTTGGTAGGCTCCGGCATATCTTCGGAGACAGAAACCGCCTTGAACAGCAGCTCCATACCGCTTTGTGCCGCTTCAATACCGCTTGTATAAATTGTGGCAAGCGCCTCTCCGTCCTCTATGTAGTCTCCAATCTTCTTGTGAAGGGTTATGCCCGCCAAATAATCTATTGGTGCATCCTTAGTGCTGCGGCCAGCTCCCAAAACAGCCGCCGCCAAGCCCACCTGCTCGGTGTTAATGCTGCTTATGTAGCCGCTCTTTTGTGAGGCAATAAGTGCCGAAACCTTGCTTTCTCCGAAGAGGGAGGGGTTGTAGATATACTCGCCGTCTCCTCCGAGGGACTCCACCATTTCCGCCAGCTTTTTCTTTGCGCTTCCGTCCCTGAGAGTGCCGGTAACCGCTTTGATGCAATCCTTGTAATCAGCGGCGTTTGCTGCGTAAAGCATATTTGCAGCAAGCTTTATACACAGCTCGGTAAGCTCCTTATCACCCTTACCGTCAAGAACCTCTGCGGCTTCGATAACCTCAAGGCTGTTCCCGACATTTTTACCGAGTGGCATATCCATATTGGTAATAAGCGCAATGGTTCTTTTACCGAAGCGATTACCTATTTTTACCATCAGCTCTGCAAGCTCGGTCGCCTGTTTGCGTGATTTTACAAAAGCACCGCTTCCGCACTTAACATCCAGGACAAGGCAGTCGCTGCCCGCGGCAAGCTTTTTGCTCATCACGCTGGAGGCTATGAGCGGAATGCAGTTTACGGTTGCAGTAACATCCCGCAGTGAATACAGTTTTTTATCAGCAGGAGCGAAGCTGTTATTTTGACCGATGATGCATAAGCCGGTATCGTTAACTATTTTTATAAAATCCTCACGGCTCAGATTGGTTTTTACCCCGGGAATAGACTCAAGCTTGTCTATTGTGCCTCCGGTATGCCCGAGTCCCCGTCCGGACATTTTTGCGACAAAAACACTCATATCGGCGGCGGCAACCATAGGTGCAATAATAAGGGAGGTCTTGTCTCCGACGCCGCCCGTGCTGTGCTTGTCCACCTTTTTTCCTTTAATTGAAGAAAGGTCTGCCTGCTCACCGCTGTCCGCCATGCATTCGGTAAGAATGACGGTTTCCTCTTCGGTCATTCCGCAAAAATAAATCGCCATCAGCAGAGCGGAAATCTGATAATCGGGAACCGTACCGTCGGTAACACCCTTAACAAAAAAGCCCAGCTCATCCTCGTTAAGCTGCTTACCGTTCTGCTTCTTTTGGATAATATCATACATCCTAAACATGATAGTAATCGCTCCCTTTTATTTATATTAAAAGGTCAAAAAAGCTCTCTCCATGCTTTACTTTCCGTACCTCCAATGCCTCGGCTGCGGTTGCGCCGACATCGGAGAAGCTGCTTCTCGTGCCGAGATTAACTGCACGTTTTATCCCTCGGCCGTACACTAACAGCGGCACATATTCCCGGGTATGGTCGGTGCCCGAAAAACCGGGGTCGCAGCCGTGGTCGGCTGTTAATATGAGCAGATCGTCGTTATTAAGCTTGTCAAGCAGCATTGAGAGGGTTTTATCAAACTCACTCAGCGCAGCCGCATAACCGTCTATGTCGTTGCGGTGTCCGTACAGCATATCAAAGTCCACAAGATTAACAAAGCACAGCCCGTAAAAGTCCCGTTCCGTCATTTCAAGCAATGTTTTTTCGCCTTCTCGGTTGCTTTTTGTGGGGTTGGATTCGGTTATTCCTCTTGAGGCAAAAATGTCGTTTATTTTTCCGATTGATATAACATCCCTGCCGCTTTCTTTTAATATGTCCGGCAAGGTCTCGCCTATAGGCTCAAGCGAATAATCATGTCTGCCCGCCGTACGGTAAAAAACGCCGTCCCTGTCCGAGAACGGGCGGGCTATAACCCTTCCCACGGCATGCTCGTCCTTAAGAATTTCCCTTGCCGTTCTGCAATAGCCGTACAGCTCGTCAAGCGGAATAACGCTCTCGTGTGCCGCAATTTGAAAAACACTGTCGGCGGAGGTATATATTATGAGCTTACCTGTCCTGATATGCTCCTCGCCGTAGTCCTTTATAACCTCGGTGCCGGAGTAGGGCCTGTTGCAAAGAATATCCTTGCCCGTTCTTGCGCAAAACTCGTCAATAATTATATCGGGGAAGCCGCTTGGATAGGTGGGAAACGGTCTTTCGGATATTATTCCCGCAATTTCCCAGTGACCGGTTACGGTGTCCTTCCCCTTGCTCCTTTCCGCCATTGCTCCGTAGCAGGCAATCGGCGTTCCGGCATAGGCATATTCTTTTAGTCCCGCTTTATCAATATTAAAAAGTCCCATTTTTGTCAGGGTAGGAATAAAGAGCCGCTTTGATGAGGTAAGCGTCCTGAGCGTGTTGCTTCCCTCATCTCCGAAATCGGCGGCATCAGGCAGAGCGCCTATCCCGAGACTGTCAAGTATTACAAGAAACACCCGCTTAATCAAATTCCTCACTCCATAACAAAGGATACATATTTTTCCTTTTATAATTCTACTGTAATTGTTCCTAAAAGTCAATATGTATAATACTTTATTCGAGCTTTTATGCTGACATTTTGCATTATTCCCAAATAAACAATAGTTTTACATGCTGGCTGTTCATATAAATCATTTAATAAACAAAAAATAAAAAAATATTGACATAAAGCATACAATGTTTTATAAAGGTAATAAGGAGAACTCGAATATCATAATAACTATACAGAAGGAATGCAGAGGGGGAGATAATTATTTTTGATATTCAAAATCCAAAAACAGCGGAAGACTTCTTCCAAAATCTTCATTCTGTATTGGACAAAAAGCTCAAGTATAAAACAAAGTACCCAAAATTGGATCATAACTTCGGGTGTAATATATTTAATATAAAATGTTTTGAATGAAACAATTTTCCTTTTTTTTACCACTATTATCATACGAATATGTCATCTCATACGAAAGGAAACTGATTATGAAAAGAAGTATTTTAATGTTTATAATAATCTTGATATGTTTTATTCTGCCTTTTTCATCTTGCAAAAAAGAAGATGCGAACAGCGACTTTTCAGAAGCTATAAATACAGCTGATACAACTGATGAAGAGAGCAGCATAGATAATCAATCCAGCACCGTAAGTGAAAATGAATCGGTTATTTCCACAGATGAAGAATCGCATGATGAAAGCGGTATAGGAGAAGGCGGAGATGAAACAATTAATAGATATATTGAAAATGCTATGAATTTAGCTCCCATTAGTTTGATAATCGGTTATGATAAATGGGTTGATTATATCGATAATAAAATAGAGGCAGTTAAATTTGAGAAAAGACCCAATGACGATCCTCCGCATCTATATAAGATGATACAATATTTTGACATCTCAAAGGAAGACTTTGTTGCTATGGTTGAAAGCCAAAGAAAAAATCCGACTATGACCTGCGATTATACCGATGAAACAATCGAGCTTTTATTCTGCGGAGATGCTGCTAAAATGAAAAAAGAGCTTACACACGAGCTTGCTTGGTATGATAACGGGAATGTCTATTCATTCAGAGAGCTTCAGCAGATGAGCAAGGATGAATTAGATGAAATCTTTGAAACGCAGGAGGAGCTTGACAGGTATACCGCAAAAGCGAAGCTGTATCTTGAAAATTATGATCCTAATTTAATCGAGAAATTAGACGACATGACAAGTACCTATAAAGGTTAAACAAACACCGCCTGAAGTTAATTTATAACTTCGGG
>CAZGJQ010000090.1:0-8128 GCA_964525815.1 uncultured Oscillospiraceae bacterium | reverse complement strand
ATATTCATCTTCTGCTTTGCTGTTATGATGATTCTTATATAGATGTACCAGTTAATATATATCATTATGTCTTAAAAGCCGCCATAGGCTGCATTATAGCAAAAAAAAACATCCAGAAACTAAGATTGACTGAAAATGATCTTATTTATATAAATAATACTTTCAAAGATGAATCTGTTGATGGAATAAGTAGAATTCTTTTTAATGCTTTAGTTGAAATAACAAACATATTAAAAATTACTAATTCTTCATATCGACATTATATGAAGACAAGTTTAAATGTACTTGCTTCAGAAATTCATAGTAGGAAAAAAATACAAACGAATGACATGTTATTTATCACACGAAAACAACTAGAAGATGAGGACAAAATATATTTCAATACAGGCGAAAGAATGGATTGCAGACAATACCGTTCAGTACTAAGCAAAATGATGAAAAGTGGCGATATAATCGAAAAAATAAAGATAATAAAAACACAAATATCTTCACTTGACGATTTTGAAGATATAGTTTTGGACGCAGAATTGTCTGCCAATGAAATTTTTAATGTTTTAGCAGTACTGGATAATACAACAATTGCAGTTTTGTCAAAGAAATGTTCTCTTGAAATCAATACTGCCTTTAATCTCAATGAGAAAAAACATTTCTTATACAGATGCTTGAGTAAGTTTATAGCTTCTCTATCTGTGGAGAGACAAAAATCGGTTTCTAACATAGCTGTTGCGATTGAAATTGATTAGATTAATTAAAAAGAATTATGGATTAACAGCTATTAATAAAAGTTTCAAGAAAACCGCAAATATTAATGATGCTTGATTTAACGGTTGAGGTAATACTTGATTATATTTATATGCTCGTATATTTTAGGGGGTATTTTTTGTGAAAACTGCAAGAAGATTATTGGCGCTTTTACTTTGCCTTGTGTTCGTTTTCGGCATTGCCGCCTGCGACAAAACGACCGAAGATATTTCCTCGGACGATACATCAAAGCCTGAGGAGCAAAACGCTGATGTTCCTGCGGACAGACGGGACGCTTCGGCTCGTACGGGCAAGAATGCGACCAATCCGCTGGTTATCGCAACCCAGACATTGGACGGAAAGTTCAACCCCTTTTATGCAACAAGCGGGTATGATACTTCCGTGGTAGATATGACCCAGATTAAGCTTATAACCTCAAACGAAAATGCGGAGCCGGTTGCGGGAGCAGACGAGAACACCCTTGCGTTAAGCTTTGAGATGAGGGTGAACGATGACGGTACGGAGAGCACCTATGAGTTTATACTCAAGAGGGGTATTAGCTTCAGTGACGGAACGCCCGTAACAGGAAGGGATGTTCTTTTTAATATATATACCTATCTTGACCCCGCATACGGCGGTTCAAGCACGCTTTATTCCATGGATATAAAGGGATTGAAATCATACAGGACTCAGACCTTGGACGAGGACGACGCACTCCAAAAGGACGAGGAGTTCGGACAGGCTGCTCTGGAGAGGGTAACGGCTCTGGTCGAGGGTACGGGCTCGGAGCAGGATGAGGAAGCCGCATGGGATCAGGTGCTTACCTTTTTAAGAAACGATACTGCTCTTATAAAAGAATACTTTGCTATGGGGTACAACCTTGCGGATTTGGGAGCGCCGGGAACTTGGCCCACCGACTTTCCGGCTAATGCGGCGATATTGATTTTTTATGGAATGATAGAATCACCAAAAGGCAATATCACTGCAACGGTGGAAAGCGTGGAGGTTGAGCGGCTCTATGAATACACCGAGGAGGAGGCCATACAGCTCGCTTATGATTATATTAAAGGGAATATGTCCCTTGTTGAATATGACATGTACTCGGGACATAATGTTTTGACCGATGGTATTTCGGAGGCTTCCTCCGAGGAGTCCGTAATGTTTGAGGTCTTTAAAAAACAGGAGGCGGAGGAATACCTTGAGCAAAACAAGGGCAATGTAAAAAACGTATCGGGTATAACCCTGGATACCGTAACCGAAGGGGACATTGAGCGGGAGAGAATAACGGTTGTCATTAACGGCGTGGACCCCAAAGCGATATGGAGCTTTGGGTTCTATGTAGCCCCCATGCATTATTATTCAACCCCCGCACTTGCCCAAGAAGCAAACGGAGTGGATGCGTTTGGCGTTGATTTCAACTCCAAGGAGTTTCAGAATCAGCTTAAGCAGAAGGTGGTTCCCTTGGGAGCTGGTCCGTATGCAGCGGCGGACAATCAGGGCAAAAAGACCGGCGAATTCGAGAAGTTCTATGCAAACGGTATAGTAAACTTTGTTGCCAACGACGACTTCATGCTCTCCGCACCGCTGATAAAATATATCCGATTCAAGGTAATTAACAGCGGCAGCGAGCTTTCTGTGCTGCAGAGCGGCGAGGTGCATTTTGCGGAGCCGCCGGCACAGACGACTATTATAAACCAAATAGCCGGAACCAACTTCTCCGGCATATTGGTGGACGCTCTCGGTTACGGTTATATCGGAATAAACTCGGCTCTGATTCCGGATATTTATGCAAGGAGGGCGATAACCTCGGCGTTTAACACCGATCTTGCACTCGAGTATTACACCAACGGGTTAGCGACGATAATACATCGCCCGATGTCAAGGGTATCCTGGGCATATCCGCGCAATGCGGATAATATGTATCCCTTCGACGAGACTGGAGAGACCTCCAAGGCGTTGTTCCTTCAGTCCGACAGCTTTATTGAGGAGGACGGAAACGTTGTATATGCGGACGGCTCCAAGGTTACCTACACCTTCTCTCTTCCAATGGATATAGCGGATCATCCCACGGGGCAGATCTTCCTTGAGGCAAAAAAGGTACTGGAGAAGATAGGCGTTGAGGTTACGGTGGAAGAGGATTATTATTTGACCGACAAGCTCCAGGATGATGTGGTTTCTGTATGGGCTGCCGCCTGGCAGGCGGAAATCGACCCCGATAAGTTCCAGGTTTATTATTCGGATCCGGAGGTAAACACAGCGGGCTCGCCCAAGCAGTTCGGACTGTATCATATGTTTGAGAACGGAACAGACGAGGAGAAGAAGCTGCTGGACAATATAAACGAGCTGATTATACAGGGACGAGAATCCCTGAACACCGACGAAAGAAAGCCCGTTTATGAGCAAATGCTTAATTTAATAATGGAGCTTTGTGTTGAGATTCCCGTATATCAAAGGAACGATATGTTCGTATATAACAGCGGTGTTATAGACGGAGAAACGCTATGGGGTAATGTAACACCTTATAAAAATCCGCTCTCTGAGATATGGGATGTCAGCTTGGTGCTGGAATAAATAAACATTATAAATAAATGACAGAAAGGGGCTTAATAGACGGCTATTAAGCCCCTTTTTGTAATATTGAGGTTGTCTGCGGGGAGGTCTGTTTTTTGCTTAAGTATATATTAAAGAGATTACTGTTGGGGATTGTTATTTTGTTCGGCACATCCGTGATAATATATTTTCTGGTAAGAAACATGCCGGCAGATTATATAGACACCCAGACAGCGGCAAGGGTGGCAAAGGGTACGCTCACCGCCGAGGATGTTGCGGGTATGAAGGAGCTGTACGGCATCGGGGACAATTCCTTTTGGGGTATAATAGGCAGCTACTTCAAATGGCTGGGGAACCTGTTGAGGGGAGATCTGGGTATATCCTTTGTTTACGGAAGACCTGTTGCGGAGGTTATCAGGCAATATATGTGGCTGTCCTTCGGTATATCCTTTACCGCCTTGATTCTACAGGTGCTGATTGCCGTTCCGCTGGGAATATATGCGGCGACAAACCAATACGGAAAGGCGGATTATGCGGTAACCGTCTTGGCAATGGCGGGTATTTCTCTGCCCTCCTTTTTTTTGGCGGCACTGCTCTTGCGGGTGTTTTCGGTTGGGCTGGGATGGTTTCCGTTCGCCGGGTACAGTGACGCTTCTAAAATGCTGACGGGATTTGATTATTACATTGACCTTGCCCGCCATCTTGTGCTCCCGATAATAACCCTTGTGCTGCTGTCGGTAGGGGGATTAATGCGCTATACGAGAACCAATATGCTTGAGGTGCTCAGCTCCGATTATATACGCACGGCAAGAGCCAAGGGGCTGTCCGAAAAAACGGTTGTTTATAAGCACGCCTTCAGGAACACTCTCATACCTCTCGTCACCATGATGGGTGGCGTGTTGCCCACCCTGTTCGGGGGAGCTCTTATTGTGGAGAGCGTTTTTGCGATAGAGGGCATAGGCTATACCGCTTATAAAGCGGTGCTCCAGGCGGATGTACCCTTTGTTATGGGCTATAATATGTTCCTTGCTGTGTTGACCGTTCTCGGAATCCTGCTGTCCGATTTGCTGTATATGGCGGTTGACCCCCGTGTCAAGCTTGTATAGGGGGTATATATACGAATGAACTCAAACACAAACAATACAAGCGGTATTTCAAGTCTGCGGGACAGCGCAAAAACATTGTCTCCGTCCAGACTTGTTCTGCGCCGGTTTCTGAGGAACCGGTTGTCCATGTTCGGGCTGATAATGCTTGTGCTTCTTTTTGCATTCTGCTTTGCAGGTCCGCTTTTTTCCGAATATAATGAGGACGAAACCTTTTATATAGAGCGGGAGGTTCGTATGATTACTGAGGAGACCTTTACGGGAGCGGACGGGAATATATATAGGTATTTTGACGCTTCAAAGAGCATTGTAACGGATAAGGCGCCTCCCTCGAGCCGGCACTGGTTAGGTACGGACGGCAACAGAATGGATGCGTTTACCCGCCTTATGTACGGCGGCAGAATATCCCTTGCTATCAGCTTTATCGTTGTTTTTACGGAGACCATACTCGGTGTTTTGTTCGGAGGGCTGGCAGGCTACTTCGGCGGGTGGGTGGATATGCTGATAATGAGGATTGTGGATATCTTCATTTGCCTGCCCGGATTGCCCATATTACTCATTTCCGCTCAAATCGTAATCTCAATGGGGGTAAACCCCAACCATCGTATATACTGGCTTATGGCGATATTAACCTTCTTCGGGTGGGCAGCGACCGCCCGGCTCGTGAGAGGGCAGATTCTGTCGCTCAGGGAGCGGGAATTCATGACTGCGGCGGAGGCGACCGGAATACGAACAAGCTCAAAAATAATTAAGCATTTACTTCCGAACATAATGCCGCAGCTCATCGTTGCCATGACCCTCGGATTGGGCAGTGTTATTTTGTACGAATCAACCCTGTCATTTTTGGGACTGGGAGTTCAGTTCCCCAAGGCGGCGTGGGGAACCATGATTTCGGCTGCCGACCCCTCGAGGGGCGGTCAGATTTTGGCTTATTATCCAAACCTTTGGGTTGCACCCGGCGTTCTTATCGTAGCCGCCGTGCTTGGGTTTAATTTTGTCGGAGACGGATTGCGGGACGCCTTTGACCCTAATTCTTCTTCCCATAAGTAACAGTTATAAATAAGAATGAGCATAAGTCGAAGCGTTCAAGATCGAAAGGAAAAATACGATGAGCAGCAATAGCAATAAGAACTCTCACCGATTAACTCTCAGGCAGGAACGGGAGATAGCCAGGCAGAACAGGAAAATGATGCGTCTGCTCGAGGAAAAAAAGCGCAGAGCGGTACCTGTCAGTGAATATACAGCCCGGATGAGAAACGAAAACAATATAGTTGAGATTGAGGACTTGCACACCGTTTTTTTTACGGATACGGGCGTACTCAAGGCGGTGGACGGCGTTACCTTCGATATTCCAATAGGCAGCACAGTCAGCGTTGTTGGGGAGTCGGGCTGTGGCAAGAGCGTTACCGCTCTGTCTCTTATACAGCTTGTGCAGGCACCGCAGGGACAGATTGTAAAGGGCAGCATCAGATTCAAAACCCAAGACAAATGCTACGATATAACCAAAATACCGACCGAGACCATGCGTAAAATCAGAGGCAGGGATATTTCTATGATTTTTCAGGAGCCCATGACCAGCCTTAATCCGGTTTTTACCGTGGGAGCGCAGCTTGATGAGGTGCTGATATTGCATTTTGGGCAGAGAAAAAAGCAGGCGGCAGAAAAATCCGTGGAGCTGCTTAAAACGGTAGGCATAGCAAGAGCGGAGGAGATATACAAGAGCTATCCGCATCAGCTCTCGGGCGGAATGAGGCAGAGGGTTGTCATTGCCATGGCACTTGCCTGCAACCCTAAGCTCATAATCGCAGACGAGCCCACCACCGCTCTGGATGTTACGGTTCAGGCGCAGATTTTGGAGCTCTTGAGGGATATAAAAGCAAAAATGAATGCCTCCATACTGCTTATAACGCATGATCTCGGTGTTGTTGCGGAAACAGCGGATTATGTTGTCGTAATGTATGCGGGTAGGGTTGTGGAGAAGGGAACGGTCAAGGAGATTTTTTCCGACCCGAGGCACCCCTATACAATCGGGTTGATGAGAAGCAAGCCCGAGGTGAGCAAGGAATCAGAGCGGCTGCTTTGCATTCCCGGGCAGGTGCCTAACCCTATTGATTTACCGGATTGCTGTTATTTCAGAGAAAGATGCGACAAGAGCTTCGAAAGATGCGGCGGTGCATATCCGGAGAGCTTCAGGCTCAGCGATACGCATTATGCCGCCTGCTATCTGGCGGATAAAGGGATGAAGGTTTAACATGGAAAACAACTACTGCCTGCAGGTTAACAACCTAAAAAAATATTTCCCGGTCGGGAGAAGCTTTTTCGGCAAGCCGAGCAGCTTCCTTAAAGCGGTGGATGGGGTTTCCTTTGTGATTGAAAAGGGAAGAACCCTAGGGCTTGTTGGGGAATCTGGCTGCGGAAAAAGCACCGTCGGGCGAAGTATTCTGCGCTTGCATGAGCTTACGGCAGGAAGGATTATATTTAACGGCACGGATATAACAGAGCTGAAAAAAAGGGATATGAGGAGCTTGCGTCCCAGGATGCAGATTATATTTCAAGACCCGTATTCCAGCCTTAGTCCCCGCATGCCAATCGGAGAAATAATCGGCGAGGCGGTGCGGGAGCACGATATTGTGCCGAGAAAAGACCGCAGAGCTTATATTGTGGAGGTGATGAAGAGCTGCGGACTGCCGGAATATTATTATAACCGCTATCCGCACGAATTCTCGGGAGGACAGCGGCAGCGTATCTGCATTGCACGGGCGCTTGCACTGAAGCCGGAGTTTATTGTATGCGACGAGCCGGTCTCCGCACTGGATGTTTCTGTGCAGGCGCAGATTATTAACCTTTTAACCGATTTACAGCAGCGGCACGGGTTCTCCTATCTTTTTATCTCACATGATTTATCGGTGGTAAAGCATATTTCGCACCGTGTCGCCGTTATGTATCTCGGCCGTATTGTGGAAACGGGTGCAAGGGAGCGGATATTTAAAAATCCCCTGCATCCTTACACAAAAGCGCTGTTAAGTGCGATTCCGATACCTGATCCAAACACAAGAACCAAACGAATAAAGCTCACAGGGGAGCTTCCCTCACCATCCGATCCGCCGCACGGGTGCAGGTTCTGCACAAGATGCTCTGAGTGCATGGATATATGCAGAAGCGTCCCCCCTGTTCTGACCGAAAACAAGCAAGGACACAGCGTTGCCTGTCATCTTTATGCGGAATCAATATAAAGCAGACATTTACCTGCGGATTTTAGAGATTCGGTAAAGAAAAAAGGTATTGACAAACCCGCATTTTAGTGTATAATAGTTTTTGCGCTGTGATATCCCTCATAATAAAACAGTGCGTAAAAAGTAAATATTTGCGGCTGTGGCGGAATCGGCAGACGCGCACGTTTGAGGGGCGTGTGGGCAACCGTATGGGTTCAAGTCCCATCAGCCGCACCAAAAAATGCACCCTTAATGGGTGCATTTCAGGCTACAGACAAATGAGGTATTTAAGACGGGGGAACCGTTCAATATCTCATTATTTTTTTGATATTGCTCGAATTTTTGTTCGAAACCAAATATTTGTAAAATGGCGGAAATAATAAAAGAATCAGACTCTGGTAAATAAAACGAACCGGAAATGGCAAATAAAAATGCACCACCCAAGCAGGCCACTGTTGTATAATATCGTAACAAGCAAAAAGCATGGGACACTTTGTGTCTTATGCTTTTTCCATTTTTCCT
>CAZGJQ010000089.1:0-8142 GCA_964525815.1 uncultured Oscillospiraceae bacterium | reverse complement strand
ATTACCACGCTGCCGTTATCGCTATTTACCCGCCAAACCGAAACGCCGTCTTTAATGCGAATCAACGAGAGGGTATCGTAAGCAATGTTCATGCGTTGTAATTCGGACTGCGCAAACCGTTCTGCCATATTCACAAATTCCACATCAATTATATCCGCAAAACGTTGAATGATAGAGTTATCAATACTTTTTTCTTGCATGAGATGCGCTGCTTTGCGGCATTGTATCGCTTTTTGCATCGCGTCAGTGTCAGGACATAGGTTGTTTTCCAGTGCCCATTCCCCGGCGGCAGTTTTTGCAATGATTTTACCGGTGCGGAGCGTGTAAATCCCTCTCGCAATATCCAGCAGCCACCCGACCACAACTCCATGCTTTCGTGCCGCCTGAACATGACGGGCGATATCATCGCGCATCTGCGCATATGACGGATAAATCATCTTCCCGCGAATGTCATCCCCGTGAAGTAGTATTCCACTGTCCAATAATTCAGCCATACCGAAGCTATCCATTTTATAGCTGTCGGTGATGCGCTGGCCGCTGGTTCCCCAGTAGACTGTGCACTCCTTTGTGTTGTTCAAAAGTGCGTCCAACGAGAGCATACCGCCCTCGAACAAACGAAAATATGGGTTGCCGGGATATTTCTCCAACAAGTTTTGACGAAGGCCGACCAGCGTGTCCGCATGATTTTCAGATATCTCTTGATGGGTCAACACTAATATATCAATATCGCTCCAGCCTAAGCAAAAGTCATTGAGAACCACTGAACCATAAAGATAAATGGATAACAGATTTTCTCCCAGAATGGCGGCAATTTCGTCAGTTATAATTTGTGTAGATTGTTCAAGCGTCATATTGTCACTTACCGTCATTTTATGAATACTCATAGAGTTGCCACCTTATCTATAACGCGCTCAAAAAACGCACGGAATCCATTTGTCTGCCCGCTATCTTCACCGGAAAGGGATTCAGCCTTGTCGTAATAATATTCGCCCGTTTGAACATTCGCCGACAGGCAATCCAGAGGGAAACCTTCCACCCGTTTTTCGTGCGGGGTATCGACTATGTAAAAAGAATTAGACGCGATATCCTCTCCGAAATACTCATATATTTCACCGTCACGCATTATCAAACAAATTGCGTTGCGATATCGGGCAACCGCCCGGCCTCCCAGCCGTTTTGCAACGGCTGCATAATGTGCAACCATCTCGTTGTCGTTTAACCGTTTGCCATTCACCATACGCACATGAACGCCGGGCTGCTCATCGTCTGGCAAACCTTCAATATACAGCCCTGAATCGCAAGCGAAAACAGGACATTTCAACACGCTATAATAAGCAAGCGCTTTTATATAAGCGTTTTCTAGTGGTGTGCTACCGTTTTCATTTGCTTCAGGAATTTTAATACCAGTCTCTTTTAATCCAATAATCTTCACATCAAGGGGTTCAAGCATATTTTTCATATGAATAAGTTTGGCGGGGTTTCCCGTACCATATATAAATGTGTTCATATAAAGCCCCTCTCTGTCAACCAGTCTACTGCTGACCGCAAACCCGCTGCGGTTTTAACCTCCAACACAGCGCGGTAATCATGTGACTTTGCCAAATCAAGATATTTCAACAAATCAACGTCACCCTCGCCGAGCGCGAGGTGATTGACATGCCCTCTGGCATCGTGGATATGCATATGGCAAAGCCTATTGGCTCGTTCCATGATAGCTTGCTCGTCGGCGTAATCTGCGGCGGCGTTATGCCCAATGTCAAAGCACAAGGCGAACACCGGGCTTTGGAGCAGCATATCCAAGCCTTCCCGCATAAACCCGCACCGCCCGTAATCGCCGCAGTTTTCCAAGCTGATTGCAATATTAGCATCACCAATCGCCGCCGCACACTTATCACGAAAATCAACCAACTTTTGAAGATACTCCGACTTGTATACCTCATAAAGCGCAACTTTGCCATCGGGTAAAGTGAAGTGGTCGCCGCGATTCATGTGCATATTCAAAAGCGGAACACCAAGCTGTTTGGCTATATCAATGACTTGCAATACGGTTTCTGTATATGCAGAAACCACTCGATTATTGAACACACAAGGGTCAAGAAAACCTTCGAGGTGAATGGTATAGAAAACACCGTATTTATCGGCAATACGGCGCAGCTCATCCACGCATAATTTGTCTGCCTGATAATCAGGCAAATCCATGCTGAGTTCAATAAATTTAAGCCCTAATTCACGACAGATGGAGGCACAAGCTTCCATTGATTTTAGTTCTATTAATGTCGGCATACCGAATTGCATTTAATGTCCCTCCATTTATTATCCTTGCTTGACTACAGGAATATCAACAGTAATCATTCCAACAGTCATAAGCGGTACTTGCACAACAATCTCGGATTTTGGATTCATTGCCAGTGTGGGGCCATAGCCAATGCGTTCTACACCATATTGACCGGGCTGACGGATGCCAGTTACATCAGAACGGACATACCACAAGCCGGTTTCTTTAACTCGCTCCACGCAAATTTCACTGTGCTTGTCCTTCCAATATTCGGCGGTTTCGCGCCGCAACATATTCTGTGTTAATGATAATAGAAGCTGGACACCTTGGTCAGCAACAGCTTTTGCGGCCTCTGTAAACTACGCGTCGTAGCAAATATTTATGCCATATTTTAGTCCCCTGATTTCAAAGGTGGGATATTCATTGCCCGGTGTATAAAATAATTCGTTGGGATCAATAAGATGTGTTTTACAGTAAACTCCAAGAATTTTACCTCTATTTATTACAATAGCAGAGTTGAAATACTGTCCTGCCTTTTTCTCGTTCACACCAAAAACCAACACCGGATTTATATGCCCAAGCTGCTTGAGTATTGCGGCGAATTGCTCGGATTCAAAATCATACGAATATTCCTCCACGAATGATTGCTTAAAATATAACCTGTCAAAAAACATTCGGGAAACAACAGCAAATCAACATTTTTATCTTCTGCTTCTTTAGCAAACCGCAAAATACAAGCAAGTGCTTTGGGCGGATTTCCAATTATTTCGGGTGTTTGGCAAGCGCCGACTCTTATCATGTTCGTCATGATTTCCTCCGTTCTAAAGATTTGTATTACTCATCTATTTTGTCTTTCGTACATTCACAATTTTTATCCCGTTCTTTAACATAATGCCTGTACTCTATCGGTGTGGGTTCTTTTTTCTCAACAAACATTTCCGCAACGCCCGCCAACGCCTTTATCTTGTCGTTGATAATTGGTTGCAAGCATACGGGAACATGGTCGTTATGATACCTGTGTACCCTTGTGTATAAGCATAAACCTACACCTCCGGTTTTAACTCAAATCGTTTTATCAATCTCATGGGATAGGTATAAAGTTCCAATGCGGTTATCTCCGCTTCGCCGAAAACGCCTGAGGCAAAAATGATTTCCTGCGCTTTTTGTATAGCCGCCACATCAAATATCCCAACAGTGCTGTGCATAATTGGATTGCCGTGCCGGATGGAGTTATACCAGCCGATACCCGTGCAATGATCCTCGAATTTCTCATGAAAACCGTAATAAAAGTCCACCAGTGTTTTTGAATGTGACGGGTTTAGGCACAGTACCGCCGTTTCCATGTGTTCACCGCCGGGAGGTAGAATGCTCAGTGAAAACAGACCAAGCTTGAATCGGCATTGACGCGCTGCGTATTCATCCGTCCATTGCAGCAAGCCCTGTTCGTCCGCGTCCGCTAACGCCTGAATAATACATTTTAAATGCAAGCTTTTGGGTTTCTTCTGGATATTCTCTCTTCTTCGGGTCGATTGTATAGACAACGCCGCACTCCTTACACATACAACGTTGTGTTCCCGATGGATTGAATCCCTTTTTTATTTGATTTTCAACTTTTCCGCATTGCGGGCACTTTTTTTCCGCTGTTATTGTTGTTTTTTTCATGTTTCAATTATATCGTAAAGTGTCTGTTTTGTCCACTCCTCTTTTTTTTATTTTAAGCTAGAATACATAATTAACGCCAGTCACTTTTAACCTCGATTTAACGCTGGAATGATTTCGGATTTTACACAAGTCAAGTATACTGAGCTTGTACCAAACAAGAGCAAAACAAAAAAAGGAGAATTATTTAATGAAAAAAATTATTACTTATTCACTCGTGCTTATTATGATGATTGCGGTAATGTCAGGGTGCGAGAGCAAGCTGTCCGGTTCTGTGTCCACAGACGGATCCACCTCGATGGAAAAGGTAATCGGTGCGCTGGGAGAGGCTTTTTGTTCAGAAAACCCGGATGTCAGCTTTACTTATAATCCCACCGGTTCGGGCAGCGGCATTACTGCGGTTACCGAGGGAAGATGCGATATTGGACTTTCCAGCCGAGCTCTTAAGGAGGAAGAAAAGGCAAGCGTTATGGAAACCGTGCTGGCTTATGACGGTATCGCTGTAATTGTTCATCCGGATAACCCGGTATCCATTCTCAGCGTTGAGCAGATAGCAAATATATATACGGGCGAAATCACTAACTGGAACGGGGCAGGCGGAAATGACGCAGAGATAGTCCTGATAGGAAGGGAAGCCGGAAGCGGTACCCGAGACGGGTTTGAATCAATAACCGGTACAAAGGATTCCTGCGAATACCGTCAGGAGCTGACCTCTACCGGTGATGTTATTACCACTGTTTCTCAGAATCCAAACGCTATCGGGTATGCCTCCCTCGCTTCCGTTAAGGACACCATAAAGGTACTAAAGATTAATGGTGTTTCTCCAAGCGAAGCGACCGTTCAGGACGGGAGCTATGTTATACAGAGACCGTTCATGCTGATAACACGATTGGACGAGCAGCTGCCCGAGGCGGCGCAGACCTTTTTTGACTACATAACCTCCACCGCTGCTCATGATATTATCTCTGCACAAGGAGCAATTCCTGTGAAATAATCACCGTTGATTATACATAAGGATTATATTCAGCTATGAAACGAGCAAAAGTAAAAAAACTATCGGCAGAAAGTCTGATACACGCAGTGTTTCTCTTTCTCGGTCTTGTTGCTGTCGGCTGTGTCTTGGTGATTTCTGTTTATTTGATTGCTTCGGGAATTCCTGCAATTCGAGAAATCGGGTTGCGCGAATTCCTGTTCAATAAAAAATGGGCCTCTACCTCAGCGGAACCTTCGTACGGAATACTGCCTTTTATTCTCACTTCAATATACGGAACGGCGGGTGCGATTGTACTCGGCGTTCCGATCGGTTTCTTCGCTTCGGTTTATATATCCAAGATGGCGCATCCTAAAGCTAAATCAATTATAGAGCCTGCGGTCGGATTGCTTGCGGGTATCCCCTCGGTGGTATACGGCTTGGTGGGAATGTTAGTGCTCGTACCCGCTATCCGAAAAGCCTTTAATATTCCGGACGGGGCAAGCCTGCTGGCGGCAATCGTTGTGCTGACGGTTATGATATTACCCTCCGTCATCAAGGTATCTGTTACCGCTCTTGAGGCTGTACCCAAGGAGTACGAGGATGCTTCTCTTGCTCTCGGAGCAACCCCTACCGAAACCTATTTTCGTATTTCTGTTCCTGCGGCAAAAAGCGGAATCGCAGCCGCAGTGGTACTCGGTGTCGGACGTGCAATCGGAGAGGCCATGGCGGTCATGATGGTTGCGGGTAATGTAGCCAATATGCCCTCTCTGTTCCAAAGCGTCCGTTTTCTGACAACCGCCGTCGCAAGCGAAATGTCCTATTCGTCGGGACTGCAGAGGCAGGCTCTGTTCTCAATTGCATTGGTTTTGTTTCTTTTTATAATGATGATAAACGCAGTGCTGAACCTGCTGTTGAAAAAGAACAAGGAAAAATAGACCATGATAAAAGCTATTTCAAAAAAAAGAAAATTACACGAAATACTGATGAAAGGTTTCTGTTATCTTGCCATTATAACGGTTGCTGCTCTGATAGTCTCCATAATCAGCTATATACTTTGGAAAGGGATACCGAGCATAACCTGGGAGCTGCTGTCCACAAAGCCGAGCTACCTTTCAGGTACGATCGGAATCCTTCCGGATATATTGAATACACTGTACATAATTATAGCAACCCTTTTAATAGTTCTGCCTCTCGGTGTCGGAGCCGCAATATATCTGACCGAATATGCAAAAAACAAGCCGATTGTGGCTGTAATCGAATTTGCGTCCGAAACCCTGTCGGGAATCCCTTCAATTATATACGGTCTTGTGGGCATGCTGCTGTTCTGCCAGTTTTTTTCACTAAGGACTTCATTACTGGCAGGCGCTCTTACGCTTGTAATTATGAACCTTCCTACGATTATCCGCACAACCCAAGAAAGCCTAAAAACAGTGCCTCAGAGCTATCGTGAGGGTGCCTATGCACTCGGAGCGGGAAAATGGCGTATGATACGGACAATCGTGATACCCTGCTCTATCGACGGTATCGTTACCGGTTGCATTCTATCAATCGGGCGTATCATCGGCGAATCCGCGGCTCTCCTTTTCACCGCAGGGTTTGCTCATACGCAGTACGGTTTTTTTGAGGGTCTGGGAAATGCCGGTGCAACTCTAACCGTTGCTCTATATGTTTATGCCAAAGAACAGGGTGAGTTTGAGGTTGCTTTTGCAATTGCTGCAATCCTTATTATTTTAACCTTGCTTATAAATATCAGTGCGGAATTTGTCGGGAAACTCTTTAATCGGAGGAAGTATAAATGAGAATTATAAAAACAAAGGAGCTCTGTCTGTGGTACGGCTGTATTCAGGCTCTCAAGGACATAAATATTTCCATACAAGAAAGCAGTATAACCGCACTTATAGGTCCTTCCGGCTGCGGTAAATCCACCTTCATAAAAACACTAAATCGTATGAACGACCTTATTCCGGAGGTTCGTATCACCGGTACGGTTGAATACGAGGAGCAGGACATATATGCGCCTGATATGAGTGTTAACGGGCTCCGAAAAGACATCGGAATGGTGTTTCAAAAGCCAAACCCATTCCCCATGAGCATTTATGACAACATTGCATACGGTCCCCGAACGCACGGAATCAAGAGCAAGGTTAAGCTGGATGATATTGTGGAGCGTTCGCTTCAGGGAGCGGCTATATGGGACGAGGTAAAGGATCGCTTGAAAAAGTCCGCGCTTAGTCTGTCCGGAGGTCAGCAGCAGCGTCTTTGTATTGCACGTGCGTTGGCAGTTGAACCCAAGGTTCTGCTTATGGACGAGCCAACCAGTGCGCTTGACCCGATTTCCACCTCAAAGATAGAGGATCTTGTAATTGAGCTTAAAAAGAGGTATACTATCATTATAGTAACTCATAATATGCAACAGGCAACAAGAATTTCTGACAAAACAGCCTTTTTCCTGCTCGGTGAGATTGTGGAAACAGCTGAAACGGAGAAACTGTTTTCAAACCCGATTGATAAACGCACAGAGGATTATATTACTGGGAGGTTCGGATGATGAGGAGCAAGTTCGATGCTCAGCTTGAGGTCTTGAACAACAGCCTGATCTCTATGGGTGCGCTATGTGAAAATGCGATAGCGAGTGCGGTTAAGGCTATGATGAATAATGATATGTCTCTTGCAAAAAGCGTAATAGCAACCGAAAAGCAAATCGACCAAAAGGAAAAAGATATAGAGAGCCTTTGCCTTAAGCTGCTGCTGCAACAGCAGCCTGTAGCAAAGGATTTGCGTCTTATATCCTCGGCGCTCAAAATGATTACTGATATGGAGCGTATCGGTGATCAGGCAGCCGATATAGCGGAAATAGTTACTTTTATTGATTTATCCGAAAACATTAACAGCGTCCACATATCTGAAATGGCACAGGCGACAATTAAAATGGTTATAGACAGTATTGATGCGTTTGTAAAGCATGATTTGTATCTGGCACAAAGGGTTATAGATTATGATGATGTGGTGGATGCTCTGTTCTGTAAGATAAAAGCGGATGTTGTTTCTCTTATATCTGCGGATGCCAAGAGCGGCGAACAATTTGTTGATATTATTATGATATCAAAATATCTCGAAAGAATCGGAGACCACGCTACCAACATTGCGGAATGGGTGGTGTTTTCCATAACCGGCGTTCATAAGGAGGAGTAGCGTGAAAGAATTAATAAACTCACCACCGAATAGGCATAAAGAA
>CAZGJQ010000088.1:0-8277 GCA_964525815.1 uncultured Oscillospiraceae bacterium | reverse complement strand
TTTATGCGCTATCTTTTCGGAGACGGGGAGACCACCCGAACCTTTGAAGAAGCGATGATCTTCGTGTGGATTGTGGTGGCGGTAAACCTTGTTTACTATTACCTGACAAACTGGTTCACCTGGAGATATTCCCCAAGAACTGAAATAAGAATACATTACGCACTTAACCGGATGTTATTCCAAAAAGCCTCCGGCGTTGATATTTCCTGCTACGAAAACCCGGAATTCTATAATGATTATACAAAGGCGACAACGGAAGCCTTCGGCCGTGCCATGACGGTACTGGACAGCTGTTCCACTTTAATAAGCGCCTTTATTTCTTCAGTATATGTAATAGCGACAATGTGCTCCATAACAAAATATGCTGTTTTTCTGGTGGTTTTTCCGATATTGGGAAACCTTTATTTCGGTAAGAAGGCCAAGGAGCTCGACTATGAGCTGGATAAGGCTAATGTTCCCTACCGCAGACGATATGATTATATAAATCGTGTGGTATATCTGCGAAAGTATTCCTCTGAGCTTCGTATGACAAGCTTTTTCGAGGTTCTTAAGGATATATACGGCACAGCGTTCGCTGGTATAATTAAAAACATTAAAGCGTACGCAAAAAAGCGTTATATAAACATGACCGCTAGCGCTCTGCTCCTTTACCCGTTCGCATTCCTTGGGATGTGGCTGCTCGGAGCCTATCTCGCAATGGTGCAGAAATCTATCACCATAGGCGATTATGTAGTGCTTTCCAGCGCTATTGTCAGCACCACCTGGATGGTTTATAGCTTCACGGATGCGCTTACTGCGGTAATAAATAACGGCTTGTTTATCGAGAACTTCAAAGCGTTTATGTTTTACAGACCCAAAATTAACGAGAACCAGAAAGGAATTGTTCTGAACCACCCAGTTGAAACAATTGAGTTTAAGAATGTATGGTTCAGATACGACGGTCAGGATAAGTATGCGTTGAAGAACATAAGCATGACCTTAACAAGCGGCGAAAAGGCTGCTGTTGTAGGTATCAACGGCAGCGGTAAAAGCACGCTTATCAAGCTTATAATGCGTCTTTATGACCCGACGGAGGGAGAAATACTGCTTAATGGGATTAATATAAAGGAATATGATCTGCACAAATACAGAATGCTGATCGGTACCACCTTTCAGGATTTTGCGGTTTTCTCTGCAACCGTTCTGGAAAATGTGGTTATGAGCAAGATTGTCAATCATTCAATGCGGGAAAAAGCGCTCGAGGCGTTGAGAGAAAGCGGCGTGTCCGATAAGATACAAACCCTGCAAAAAGGTGCAGAAACCATACTTACAAGAGAATTCGATTCGGACGGAGCGGAGCTTTCCGGCGGTGAGAAGCAAAAAATAGCGGTTGCACGTGCTTTTGCCAAGGCAAGCCCTATTGTTATATTAGATGAGCCCAGCTCCGCGCTTGATCCGATAGCCGAATATAATATGTACGAGATAATATTCAAGCTATGCGACAGAATTGATCCGGAGAAGGGGAAAATAGCTGTTATAATTTCACACAGACTTTCCTCCGCAGCCTTATCCGACAGGATATTTGTACTCAACAACGGTGAAATATCCGAGACCGGCAGCCACAAGGAGCTAATGGCTTCAGACGGTATATATGCAAATATGTTCAGAAAGCAGGCTGAAAACTATATCGCCGCGGAATTTGCAGGTGACTTGAATGCATAAAACCAATGACAAGAATTCGCACAGGCGTATTTTTTCAAACAATCTTTTTGCTATCAGGACGCTGTACAGAATCAGTCCTACATATGTTATAGGCAACATAGCGCTGGATGTGGGGAACGAGGTTACCACAATGTTTGAGCACACCTTTTTAGTTGCTTACATTATAGATTGCATTGAAAATGGAAGACCTTTCTCAAGCATTTTAATTTTCTTTATTCCCATGACCATTCTTATTCTTATAAAGATAATTATAGGACCCTATTTGAACTCTCATATATTACCCAGGCATTCCGAGCGGATAGACAAGGAGCTAAAGCTGACCCTGTACAGAAAAGCGGTAAATATGGATATAGAAAAATACGACGACCCCGAGTTTTATAACGACTTTGTGTGGGCGATGAGGGAGGCGCCCGAGCATGTAACAGGTTGCCTAAAAACCCTGTCCCGACTTATCGGAACTGTTGCATTATTGATCTGTCTGGGTGCATTCATGATCACCGTTGATATGATCGGTATAGTTTTCGTGATAATAACACTTTCGCTTGTGCTTTCCCTTCGTATGCTTTCAAATAAAACCAGAATGCGGTTGGAGGAAAAAAAGCGTCCCTTTGAGCGGCGCCGCGACTATATAAACAGGGTTTTTTATCTTGCGGATTATGCAAAGGACCTGCGGATGAGCCAAATGCAGGAAAAATTGTTTGAGGACTATAAGGAATCAAGCGATAAAATGGAGCAGACGGTAAACAATCATAGCAGGAAGCTGCTTATGTTGAATTATTCAGCCTCGGTTATGCAGAACCTGCTGACCTTTGACGGGCTGTATCTTTCGTATCTTCTGTACAAAACTCTGGCAGCAGGTGAGTTTGGTTACGGTGCAATGGTTGCATTGTATAACGCATCCAGAAGGCTCAAGAACAACGTAGACGAGCTTATTTCCGTGATCCCGCAGTTTCAAGAGCACAGCATGTATTTGGAGAAAATGCGCTCTTTTCTTGAGACTGAGAATAAAATAACCGATAACGGAACAAGAGCAATGCCGGGTTTGGGCGTTATATCTTTAAAGAATGTTTCGTTTGCATATCCCGGAAGTGACAAAAATTCGCTCCATAATATAAACCTGACAGTTAAAAAAGGAGAGAAAATAGCTCTTGTCGGATATAACGGAGCGGGAAAAAGCACGCTCATAAAGCTGCTCATGCGGCTACATGACCCGATTGAGGGCGAAATACTGTATGACGGGAGCGGAATAAGCGAGTACGGATTATCGGATTACCGTAAGCAATTCGGTGCTGTGTTCCAGGAATATGAAATCATGGCGGCAACTCTCGGAGAAAACATAACAATGTCAACCGAGCTGCCGGACAGGATAAAAACCCTTGATGTGTTTGAAAAAACCGATTTTTACGAGCGGTTTGATACGCTTCCGATGGGACTTGACACGCCGATGACAAAGGAGTTTGACAACAACGGTGTCAATCTTTCCGGAGGTGAAGCGCAGAAGGTTGCCATTTCCCGGGTTCTATATTCCGATGCCTCGGTGCTTATATTTGATGAACCGTCATCCGCACTTGACCCGCTATCCGAATACAGGCTAAACCGCACCGTCCTGGACCTGGCAAGGGACAAAACAGTGATAATAATATCGCACAGGCTATCCACAACCCGGATGGTAGACAGTATTTATATGCTGGAAAACGGCCGTATAATAGAAAGCGGGAACCACAGCAAGCTTATTGCTCAGAACGGAAAATACGCAGAAATGTTCAATCTTCAGGCGTTGAAATACAGATAGTCGGTCATATTTTCTAAGGGTGGGGGGGGGTAATGGATGCATTACAAAAAATATAAGACAATACTTTCGCCTAAAAACGGGATGAACATTTACCGTGGCTGTTCGCACGGCTGTATTTACTGCGATTCACGGAGCAAATGCTATCAGATGCAGCATGATTTTGAGGATATAGAGGTAAAACAAAACGCTCCGGAGATGCTGGAAGCGGAGCTCTTGCGCAAGCGAAAAAAATGTATGATAGGCACAGGCTCAATGTGCGACCCGTATATACACCTTGAGGAAGAGCTCATGTATACCCGCCGCTGCCTCGATGCAATCGAACGGCAGGGCTTCGGGCTGTCAATCCTGACAAAATCAAGCCGAATTCTGCGTGACCTTGATCTGCTAAAAAGAATAAGCGATAAAACAAAGTGTGTAGTTCAGATGACGCTTACCACCTATGACGAAGACCTGTGCCGGATTATTGAGCCGTATGTCAGCGGTACAAAGGAACGGCTTGAGACACTCAATATTCTGAGGGATAACGGTATTCCGACCATTGTCTGGCTTACTCCTATACTGCCTTATTTAAACGACACCGAGGAAAACCTCAGGGGGATCCTGTCCTACTGCATACAGGCAAGGGTAAAGGGAATTATCTGCTTCGGTATGGGCGTGACCCTTAGAGAGGGGGACAGGGAATACCTGTATTCACAGTTTGACAAGCATTTTCCAGGTCTGAAGCAGCGGTATATAAAGAAGTTCGGTTATGCATACGAGTGTTACAGCGATAACAGCGACAGGCTGATGAAGATATTCCGGGGTGAGTGCAAAGCGCATGGTATTTTGTATGATGTGGGTGAAATATTCGGGTATATGCGGGAGTTTCCGACGGAACAGCCGAGCGAACAGCTTAGTTTTTTTGAGTTGAGTTAGTAGATATAAAAACACATTATAAGGAGGCCGGTGGATTTTGAACAGCATAAAGACTGATAAATTTCGACATGGAATGACAAGGGGGGGATTATATAATGATATATAAGTATAAGTACATCCTGTGGTGGTGCGTCTGGAGGATAAGCAGTTACCCACTGTTAAGGATTATGTCAAGATAAAACGGCGCTTCTTATGCAAGCATAATTTGTAAAAGTAATATATAAAAAGGGAGAATGCATAATGAAAACAATTGTTTCTACACTATTAGCGGTATTAATGCTAATACCGCTTGGAGTAATGTCTGTATCAGCTGAGAACACAAGTGAAATTGATGGTTTTGCATATGTCAGAGAAGGGGATAACAGCAGAATAGCTGCTGGCGATTGGCATTCCTTAGCAATAAAGGAGGACGGCACACTTTGGGCGTGGGGAAGTAATTATTCTGGTCAGCTTGGTGACGGAACAACAACAGACAGACACGCTCCTGTAAAGATAATGGATGGAGTTGTGTCAATATCGACAGGCGTCTTTTATTCTTTTGCAATAAAGGAGGACGGCACGCTTTGGGCATGGGGTAATAATTCTACCGGAGAGCTTGGTGATGGCACGGATAGGACAATATACAGTCCTGCAATGATAATGGATAGTGTTTTGACGGTGTCGGCAGGAGGTGGTCATACCTTAGCCATAAAAGAGGACGGCACACTTTGGGCTTGGGGTAATAATTACTACGGTCAGCTCGGGAATGGTTATGATACAACAATTCCTATCGAAATAATGAGAGTGGCATGTCCTGATTTCCCCTTCGTTTTGGACGAAGGGTACGTAACAGGTATCAGAGACAAACAGACGGTAGGCGACATAAAAGCGGCGTTTGAGACAGACGAAGTTAGTATTCATAATGCCAAAGGCAACGAGTTGATTGACACGGACTATGTCGGCACGGGATGTGTAATAAGCTGTTACGGCATTTATTATACGGTTGCAGTCAAGGGTGACATCGACGGAGACGGTGAAATTAAGTCCAAGGATTATCTGTATGCAAAAAGAGCTTTCCTCGGTACAGTGGAGTTAGACGAGGTGCAACTCAAGGCGGCATGTCTGGAGGATACGCCGCTCCCTACCTCAAAGGATTATGTCAAGATAAAACGGCACTTTCTCGGTACGCATAATTTATACGAATAGAGCTGTCTTACTTAGAGTATAAGCTTATTACGGTGGATAAAATAAAGGATATAACACCTCCAACATTCATTCTTTGGTGCACATACATTTTTGAAAACAACCGACCGGTAAAACTCGTACCGGTCGGCTGTTTGGTTTTTTGCAAGCATCCATGATTTCCTTCCAAAGAATAACAAACTCCTTGAGACGGGGAGAGTAATATGAGTGTATTGACGGATTGGCAGCCCAAGCGTCAAAGGATATTGATAAGCTGGAAGCCTTAATATCAGAGTACAAGCCGTTTATATTGAAATACACCTAAACGCCGCTCTGATCAAAAATAATCGTCACTGTAGTTCCTGAATTCAGCTTGCTCTCAAGGGTTATTTTACCGCCGTGAATCAGAGCGGCGTGCTTTACTATGGAGAGCCCGAGACCTGTGCCTCCCGTATTTTTTGAGTGGCTCTTGTCGGCACGGTAAAAGCGCTCGAAAATGCGCTCCTTATCCTCGGGTGCTATTCCTATACCCGTATCCGATACCGAAAGTACGGTTTTGCCCTTGTCAGACGATACCTTAACCTTGACTCTACCCTTTTCCTTATTGTAAACGATAGCATTATCACACAGGTTATAAATCATTTCGTGAAGAACGGATTCTGAGCCTTGAATCTGTGCAGCGATTCCCTCGAATGTAACATCCACTCTTTGCGCTTTGGCTTTTTCGGACAGCTCGGAGATAACTGTCTTGCATACTATACCCAAATCAACAGGTGTGAAGTTCTGCTGTATCTCTCCCTCGTCCAGCCTTGATAAACGGATAATATCCTCAATCAGAGAAAGTAACCGTGCCGCCTCGGAATGAATCTTATTTGCGAAGCGGGGAACATCCTCTTTTTTTGCTATTCCGTTGCCAATTATCTCGGCATAGCCCAGAATGGAGGTTAACGGTGTTTTTAGTTCGTGAGACACATTGGCAGAGAACTCCCGACGCATTTTCTCTCCCCGTTCCTTGTCGGTAATGTCAACCATAAAAAGTACAGCGGCATATGTTTTTGACCTTTCCTCGACTGGGTTTGCGGAAAGCTGATATATTCTGCCTCTTTTTTCGAGTCTTGCATTCATGGAAAGACCGCTCAGCGCAGCCTCGACTGTTTTTATATAATCGGGATCTCGGCACAGCTCAAGATATGAGCTCCCTGTATTATTGCCAAGCATGGTTCTTGCGCTCTTATTAGCGGTCAATATCCTGCCGTTTTCTCCGAAAATGATCAGCCCCTCGTTCATGCTCCCGGTGATGTAGTCAAATTCTTTTTGCTGTGCGGTCAGTTCGGATAGCTGCTGAGATATTTTTTTACTCTGCTTATCCATTCTGTTCAGCAGCGGGGACAGCTCTTCATAGGTGTCGTTGGAAAGCGGTTTGTCTAAGTCCAAGCTATTAATCGGGTTTATTATGGAGTTGGTTATGTTTCGCGCTATAACGATAGAAATGATTAGGATTCCTATTATAATCAAAATAATGAAGGAGGATGATCTTCCCATAATACCAAAAGCGGTTTTTATCGTACAGGCAACCCTCAGAACATTCCCGTCGCTGAGCTTGACCGCATAATAATACGTTTCTTCGCCGATAGTATCGGATAAACGGGTAACCTCACCGTATCCCGTTTTAAAAGCAGATTGCACCTCCGGTCTATAAAGGTGATTATCCATGCTCTCGGTAGAGGCGGAGTTATCATACAATACAACACCTTCGGGCGAAATCAGGGTGATTCTGTTTTTGCTCTCTTCTCCTACAGCGGAAATATATGCAAAGCTGTTATTATCGGACATTTCGACAGCTATACGAACATAAAGCATTTCGTTTATGACTTCCCGTTTAAGCTGCTCGGCAGAGTTTCTGTACATCACGCTGCTGATTAAAACGGAGGTTAACAGCAGCACAATCAACGAAGAGATACAAATACTTCGAAAAATCCTCTTTTTCACCCTGCATCCCCTATTCTGTAACCGACCCCCCGCACCGTTTCGATAATATCTCCGGCGGCTCCGAGCTTTTGCCTCAATGTACGGATATGTACATCCACCGTCCTGTTTTCGCCGTCAAAGCTATATCCCCATATGGTCTCAAGGAGCTTATTGCGGGAGAGAACCGCTCCCTTGTTCTTCATCAGTAACAGAAGCAGCTCGAACTCCTTATATGTTAAGTCAACCGATTCTCCGTCAACCGTTACAATGTGCATTCGGGTGTTAATTCTGACTGTTTTGAAGCAATACTCATCCGAATCTATGCATTGGGTTCGCCTCAGAACCGCTTTTATGCGAGAGATAAGCTCCATCATACCAAATGGCTTGGTAATGTAGTCATCCGCTCCGGAATCAAGACCGATTACCTTGTCATATTCGCTGCTCTTTGCGGTTATCATAATTACGGGAATGCTCTTTGTCGATATATCCGAGCGAAGACGCTTAAGAATTTCAATCCCGCTTCTGCCGGGCAGCATTATGTCCAGCAGAATGAGCTGCGGCTTACCTGTATTCAGAGCGGGGAAGAGACTCTCTCCGTTCTCAAAGCCGACGGCCTTATAACCGGAATTCTGTAATGTATAGACGACAAGCTCTCGTATGCTGTCATCATCCTCTACATAGTAGATCATTTTAATCTCCATTCTGCCGCTGTGCGTCAGCACAAATAGGAATGAAAGCTG
>CAZGJQ010000087.1:0-8319 GCA_964525815.1 uncultured Oscillospiraceae bacterium | reverse complement strand
CTGGCCCTTTATTGCCTGGGGAATGTTTATTGCGCTGTTTTTAATAGCGGAAAAGCTGTTTTTATCCGCTTTATTTTCCCGCTTGCCTGCCGCTTTTTCGAGGGCTTATTTTATATTCATAATAATGCTCAGCATGGTTATCTTCAACGGAGACGGAATAGAAGGCTCTATAAGCGATCTATCATATATGTTTGGCTCGCAGGGATTGTCCTTCACCGGCTTTGATACAATGTATTATCTAAAGAGTAATGCCGTTTTGCTGTTTATTGCCATAATCGGCGTTACCCCCATTGCAAGAAATACTCTGCTCTGGCTGCGCAAACAAAAAGGACTCGGGTATATGCTTACCTTCGTAGAGCCGCTTGTCTGCACCGTACTGCTTATTGTGGTAACCGCTTATCTTATTGATGGCTCGTTCAATCCGTTTTTGTATTTCAGGTTTTGAAGTATGGCATGGTGAATTATATGAACAACAATATTAAAAACATTATAATGTGCATTTTATTCGTTTCGGTTATAGCCGGCTTTTTCGTTTCGGGAATTCTAATACCGGACAATGAGCTTTCCTACTCGGAAAGGAGAACACTAAAAAAAATGCCGGAGCTTACCGCAGAGGGGTTATTGTCCGGTGAGTTTTTTAAGGGGTTCGAGGAATATGCTCCCGACCACTTCCCTATTCGGGATTCCCTGCGAACAATAAAAGCAATTTCCCACTTTCATATTTTCAATATGAAGGACAACAACGGTATTTTTGTTATTGAAAACAGTGCTTTTAAGCTCTTATACCCGCTGAACGAACGCTCCGTAAAAGGAGCGGCCGATAAGCTCAACTCTGTTTTCGACACCTATCTTGACGGTATGAGGGTCTATTACTCCATTATTCCGGATAAAAATTATTATTCTGCTAAAAAGCACGGCTACCCCGTAATAGATTACGACCGCTTAAAAGACCTGATGCTAAATAACACAAAAAGCATGGAGTACATCGATATATTTGACTGCTTGAACGAGAGCTCCTATTATAAAACCGATCCTCACTGGAGGCAGGAAGAGTTGGGGAAGGTCGTAGCAAGACTGGCGGATAGAATGGACTTTGTGTTCCTGCCCATTGATAGCTATGAGAAAAAAACACTTTATCCGTTCCTTGGCGGTTTTTTCAGACAGTCTGCTCTACCTCTTATGCCGGACACTCTGACCTATATGACAAACGACACAATACATTCGGCAATTGTATCTGACTTTAATAAGCCAAACGAAAAGCTCTCTGTTTATGAAACCGATTTGTTCGGAAAAATGGATTCCTACGATATTTTCCTCGGCGGAGCTACTCCCATAACCGTAATAGAAAACACAAAAGCATCCTCAGAAAAGGAACTGATACTTTTTAGGGATTCCTCGGGCAGCAGCCTCGCTCCCCTGCTACTGGAGGGTTATAAAAAAATAACCCTTATTGACCTTCGCTATATTTCATCGGGACTGCTCGACAGGTTCATTGATTTTGGGGATCAGGATGTTCTGTTTATGTATAACATTGATGTGTTAAACAACAGTATGATGTTGAAATAGCCCTTACGCCGTGTTATAATGCTTGCATTAAACATGGCGGCGGGGTGAGTATATGTCTGAGCTGAACAAAAAGGAAATAGAGACCGTGTTCAATAATATTTATGACGAGAGCTATCTGTCCGTGCTCGGTTTTGTTTCTTCCCGATGTCGACATACAGAGGATGTTCAGGATATAATGCAGGATATTTATCTGGAGCTGCTGAAAACCCTAAAGCATAAAAAAAGAGGGTATATAGAGAACCCAGGAGCGTTTGTTATGAGCCTTGCCAAGCGTAAGCTCTATAAGCATTACACTCTATCCGAACGAATAAGAATGTTAGTTCCGATTTACAAGGATGAGAGCATTGAGCCAATTGACGAAATAGGCGGATTTGAGTTTGAGGATGAGCTTATTGACGAGATAATGCTCACTCAGGTCTGGCGCATAATCCTTAGCACAGACGACATTACAAGGAAGATATTTGATATGCGGTACAATCGGAGCCTAAGCCTGGATAAAATATCAAAGGAGCTTGATTTGCCTCTGCATTCTGTACGAAATCAGCTCTACCGCACGCTTGATATGATAAAAAAACGCTTTGAGAAAGGGGAAACGAAATGAAGGGAAAAGAGCTGTACAAATTTTCCGAAGCATACGCAAGGTTAAATAAGGAAACACTTCGTCAGGAAATTTTGCAGGCTGACACTGAGAAGAGCAAGCGCTCCTTCAGACGGATACCTGCTGCTGTTACCCTTTTATCGTTTGTTTTAATTTTCATCGTTTCGGCTATCCCCGGTCTGCACGGGCTGACTGACTATCCGCAACACAAGGAGATTTCTGCGGATATATACGGTGATATGACAATCTCTGCGGATAACGCAGCTGCCGGCGACAATAACGCCGATGCAAATGATTTTACTGCATCGGAAGACAATAAGAGCCGTTTTAGTTATAAGGGATTCAGACTGAACGAAAGAATATATAACGAGGACTTTTTGAAGTATATATACAGCATAATTGAAGATGAGCGGGAAGCAACCTTTTATCCCTTCATGCAGTATGCACCGCAAAGAAAGTAGAATGTATAAAAATGCTCGAACCAATGTATAATAATGCGGGTGAATAAAATGGAGCATAAGAATTATACTAACGGTGACGGAATACCGCTTGGATTCGGAATGGCATTGGCTCAAAACAAAAAGGCTATGGATTATTTTTCCACACTGAGCGAGAGCGAACGGCAGGAAATCATTACCGGAACACATGGCATAAGCAGTAAGAATGAAATGCAGGCCTATGTAATGAAGCTGGCGGAACGGAGCTGAAAAAAGCTCCGTTTTTTTAATATATTAGAACAAACTTCTTTTCATTAGAATATCATATTAACAGTAATTATAATATCATTTTAAAAAATATAATACCAATGAAAAGAAGTGATGAATTGGCGATAAAAGTATTCATAGACCAGGCTCATAATTTCCCCGGATTCCATGATACAGGCTGTGAAGGGTTCGGAATGGTGGAGGGCGAGATAACCTTTGGGGTCGGTATTTGCTTAGCAGCTATTTTCAACGCCGATCCAAGGTTTGAGGTTCGCTTGTCGAGACCGAATCAAGAATCTGTTATCGGAGTAGACAATTTTTCAAGCATTGCCGAAAGGGTTAATATGGCAAACGCATGGCCGGCGGATTATTTTCTTATTCTTGATTGTAACGACAGCTGTTATCCGGAGGAAAACGGTAGTACTGTTTATGTTTTGAAGGAGTTTACCAGAGCAAGCTGGATGGGACAAAACATTCTTAATGGTATTGTTGATAATGTCGGAACGAAACCAAACGGGGTTCGGGCAGATCCCTATAATTATTCGCTTCGCAATGCTAAAATGGATACAAATCTGATTAAGTTGGGATATATCACTAACAAAGCGGACGCTCAGAAGCTAAGAGATGAGCAGCCCAAATTCGCTGCAGGTATTTACATCGGCTTTTTAAGATTCTTAGGCTATGCTTAAAATATGCATCAATTAACCGCACCCCTTTGTTAGATTAATCTAACGCTTGAGGTGCGGTTTATATGATTTTTTTATCGGCAAAGTACTATTATCTCATATGGTATAACTTCGGCCGGGTATCCTCTGGCATCACCGTTATAAACAACCGCTACATACCGGTTAGCAATATCACAAAGGAACTTCTGTCCGTTCCGCATAATAATATCTGTCCTATCGGTTATATTGAGCCGTAAAGAGCCGTCGCTGTTAATTCGGAACCTGTCAAATGTGTCAACCACTACCTCCCTGCCCCGCATTTTTTTTGCTATTA
This sequence comes from uncultured Oscillospiraceae bacterium, assembly GCA_964525815.1. Classification (GTDB taxonomy): domain Bacteria; phylum Bacillota; class Clostridia; order Oscillospirales; family CAG-382; genus UBA1049. The sequence continues at coordinate 4,452 of CAZGJQ010000087.1, read as the reverse complement.
CGACAGCACGGTACTGAGGAGGATAAATCGCCGGTGTAGCTAATGAGGAGTCATAAAATGCGGTTACCCTATCCCCGGGTTGAATGCCTGCATTATTTATAAAATATGTATCATTATCTACAATAAAATTGGTTATTTCCTGCCTTTCTCCTCTAATCGACATCATCAGGGTACAGCATTCGTTCCGCCGTTCTCTGCCTATGCTAATCGGTTTTATCTCCGTTACCGTTCCCTCAACCGACATAAAAACGCTCATCCTTATTCCTCCAAAAGCATTATGAAAAGACGCATTTTCTCTTATAAATATAATATGCCGCATAATGCATTTTGTTGTAATAATACGACTGGGTATGGATAATGATTTACATATTAACGCTGTTATCGCAGTCTGTATAATCAAATCTTTCGCCTATGAGTTCCATCTCACACCGACCGCCGGTAGCATTCATTATGCTGTCTATAAGACTTTCGTAATCCTCCTGCGGAGCCGCAAGCTGCATTCTGACCCTTGTACCGAAGTCTGTTTTATCTCTTTTAACCCGCTTGTTCTGTATGAGATAATCAGTCTTGGGATAATCGGAATATTCCAGTTCAACCGAAAACACGAAAAAGGTCTTGTAAATGACCTTCTCAGCGTTATTCAACGCCGAATTTGCAGCGGAGGTGTAAGCCCGCACAAGACCTCCGGCACCCAACAGGATGCCCCCGAAATAACGTGTTACGACAACCGCAATATCGGTCAGCTCCTCCTTACGCAGCAGCTCAAGCACGGGGAGTCCCGCGGTTCCGTGAGGCTCTCCGTCGTCCGAAAAACGGGTGATATTGTTCTTCTGGAGAATGTATGCATATACATTGTGCCTTGCGTCCGAGTGCTTTTTTTTAATTCTACCAATAAAGCTAATAGCCGCTTCCTCCGTGGAAACAGGTGCGGCGTAGCCAATGAACTCGCTCTTTCTTTCAATTAGGGAGCCTGTAGCAGGCTCCTTTATTGTTCTGTACTCCTTCATTTTTCAGCAGCAGAACTCGTTGTAAATAAGCTCTATCGTCCTGCCGAAATCCTTTTCATACACACCGATTATGATATTAAGCTCACTGCTGCCCTGGTCGATCATGCGAACGTTGATATTATCTGCGGCAATAGCTTTAAAGATTCTGTGTGCGGTGCCCGGCTTGCTTATCATTCCTCTGCCCACAACGGCAATCAAGCCGATGTCGGTCTCAATGTCCATGTTGTCCGGGTTAACTTCCTTGGCAATTCTTGTCAGTATTTCCTTTTCCTTGCCCTTTATCTCTTTCTCAGCAATCACAACACACATGGTGTCTATTCCGGAGGGCAAATGCTCAAAGGACATATCCATGTCGTTAAACACCCTCAAAACCCGCATACCAAAGCCCTTTTCCTGATTCATCATATCCTTCTCTATGCGTATTATGGAAAAGCCTTTTTTACCTGCGATTCCTGTTACAATGTTCTGGTGATCACATTCCTCGGACGAGGTGACTATCATAGTACCCAAATCCGAAGGCTTGTTTGTGTTCCTGATATTAATGGGTATGCCCGCATGCTTTACCGGGAAAATACTGTCCTCATGTAAAACACCTGCGCCCATATACGAGAGCTCCCTCAGCTCCCTGTAGGTAATTACTTTTATATGGCGGGGATTGCTTACGATTTTCGGGTCGCACATAAAGAAGCCGGATACATCGGTCCAGTTTTCATACACATCTGCCATTACCGCACGAGCTACAATAGCTCCTGTGATATCCGAGCCGCCTCTTGAAAAGGTCTTGATGCTTCCGTCCGGTCTGCTGCCGTAGAAGCCCGGAATTACCGCTCTATCCGTTTTTGAGAGTCTATCCGACATAATAAGGTTGGTTTTTTCTGCATTATACCTTCCGTTTTCATCAAAGAAAATAACATCTGAAGCATCAATAAACTCATACCCGATAAAGCTTGCAAGCAGGATTCCGTTAAGGTACTCTCCTCTGCTTGCGATGTAATCCAAGGTTGTACCCTCGGACAGCTCCTTTTGAATTACAGAATACTCACCGTCAAGGTCTATATTCAACGACAATCCCTCAATAATGGAATCGTATCTGTCCCTTATCTGACCGAAAACCTCGGTGTAATCGCCGTTACCGACCGAAAGCTCATAGCATTTGATAAGCATATCGGTTATTTTTATGTCATCCGCAAACCGCTTTCCGGGTGCGGAGGGTACCACAAATCTGCGTGATTCATCAGCTTTTATTATGGCTGCGCTCTTAATAAACTGCTTATCGCAGGAAAGCGAGCTTCCGCCGAACTTTACTACCTTCTTTTCTCGATTGTAATCCATAATCACCAATTCCTCAGAATAATGTTTTTCAAGCATTTATTCTAACACAATATGCATATTTTTTCAACTGTATAAATGCACAAAGCTCATTTTACATCGTTATTATTATATGCAAAAATATACCAAAACACTTGACAAAATGAGTTTTTAATAGTAAAATACATAGGCTCAAAGATAAGCTTCCATAGTTAAACGGATATAACAAGCCCCTCCTAAGGGCTAGTTCTGGGTTCGATTCCCGGTGGGAGTGCCATATGAATACAATCTAAAAAACGCCTCGTTACACATTTGAGGCGTTTTATATTGAGGAAAAAATGAAATCATTTATCGAGCTGATAAAAAGGAATAAGCATATTCTGCTGCTTCTATACTGGCCTGTGCATTTCACCTGGTACCAGATTGTAAGGATATATTCCGACCAAATGCCTAGGTTTTATATTGTATCAAGCCCTCTTGACGAGTACATACCCTTTTTCGAGTGGTTTGTGATACCTTATATATCTTGGTATTTCTACATAGTTGTGGTTCTTGTTTATTCGGCGTTTAAGGGTAAGCGGGAGTTCTTAAGAGCAAACGGAATGGTTATGGGATGTATGCTTGTTTCCATGCTTATCACCACAATTTTTCCCAGCGGAGTATCCGAGAGCATCCGACCCGATTTCGCAGCACTGGGCAGAGAAAGCATACTTATAGATGCGGTTAAGTATCTCTACATCATAGACAGCCCTCCGCGAGTCGTAATGCCCTCAATGCACGCCGGCGTTGCTGCTGCACTGTTCGTGGTAGTTTTAAAGGCAGAAAGTCTTAGAGGACATAAATGGATAAAAGCATGCTCCTTTTTGCTGAGTCTTTTAATCTGTATGTCCATTGTATTAATAAAGCAGCATTCTATTTTAGACGGCATTGCCGGTATTGCTCTTGTTGTTCCGCTTTACTTTGCTGTATATCATTGGTTATATAGAGCTAATTCTGAAAAGACATAATAATATCATAAAAAAACGAAAAAACCCCGCACAAAACGCATAAAACGCGCTTTATGCGGGGTTATTTTATGCTGCAGCCTTTTTTATTAATTTAGGTCTGCTGTATTTGTTTGGTCTGAAGAGCATGTACAATATGCAAAATGCAATCAAAACAGCCGCCACAGAGCCTGCACCGAACTCAAACTCACCCGAGGTTATACCTATGATTTGATATACTATCAAGCTCAATGAATATGCGAGCACCGATTGGTATCCTATCGCAAACCATGTCCACTTTGCGCTTGCCATTTCCCTTCTTATAGCACCGATTGCCGCAAAGCAAGGGGCGCAGAGCATGTTGAATACAAGAAAGGACGCCGCCGACGCAGTGGTGAACATTCCCGAGAATGCCGCCCACATAACGGGATTGTTTTCTCCCGCATCGGATATACCGAACAGAACTCCGAATGTGGCAACCACATTTTCCTTTGCGAGCAGCCCAGAGAGGGTTGCGACCGTAGCTTCCCAGGAACCGAATCCCAAGGGAGCAAATATTGGTGCAATAATCGTTCCCAGCACCGCAAGCAGGCTTTTATCGCTCTCTATCAAGCCGAAGCTTCCGTTTTCGAATCCGAAGGAGGACAGAAACCATATTACTCCGGAAGCGATAAATATCACAGTACCCGCTTTAATTATAAACGCTCTGCTCCGCTCCCACATATGTAAAAGAGTATTCCTTAACGATGGTACATGATATTGAGGAAGCTCCATCAGAAACGGCGAGGTCTCTCCTGCGAAGAGCTTGGTTTTTTTGAGCATAATACCGGATACCACAACCGCAAACACGCCGAGGAAATAAACAGAAGGCGCCATATACCATATATCCGGGAACATTGCTCCGGCAATTAACGCAATTACGGGCAGCTTAGCGCCGCAAGGTATAAAGGTAGTGGTCATTATGGTCATTCTGCGGTCGTTCTCGTTTTCAATGGTTTTGGTCGCCATAATTCCCGGCACACCGCAGCCTGTAGATACCAGCATTGGTATGAAGGACTTGCCGGATAAGCCGAACTTGCGGAACATTCTGTCCATTATAAACGCAACTCGTGCCATGTAGCCGCAGTCCTCGAATACAGAAAGAAAGAAGAACA
>CAZGJQ010000086.1:0-8347 GCA_964525815.1 uncultured Oscillospiraceae bacterium | reverse complement strand
GTAAGTGTTCAATTCGGCTTTATCATTGTCCTTAATTTTTTAGGTACGATGTTAAGTATATAAAAGAAAGAAAAAAATTAAAATTTTTTAGGAGGATCACCCCATGAAAAAGACACTCGTAGTAACAGCACTCGTAGCAGTAATCGCAGTTTCCATCATTTCCGGAACCCTTGCAATGTACACCACCACCATTGACAACTTAGCAGAAGGCAGCGTTGTTGCCAAGGAATTCATTCTTCTCGAGAACGGCTCCGACACCTTTGAGAACAACGTTAAGATAGCTCCCACAGAGATAGTAACCTGGGACTTTTCGATTAAGAATTATGACGGCGTACTGGTTACAGAGACCGCTATGGATCTTGACATTGAAGTTGATGTTACAGCAATGACCGGCAAGGCTGCAATCGCTCCCCTAGTTGTTACCGTTACCGATGAGAGCAACAATGTTGTCGGAACACAGACCGGAACAGGACTTATTTCCTTCCAGGACGAATTTGTACTCGATGTAAACGGACAGGATCATACTTACACAGTTACCATTGAGTGGCCCAGCAACGACGCAGTTGATATCAACTATGCAGGCGGCGACTTCGGAACAGCGGTTGCTGTTACTGTTACCGGAACACAGAAATAATCAAAAGCAGGTAAAAACCATATGATTATAAAAGCTGTTTTGCAAAAAACAGCTTTTATTTTTACCCTTTGCATGATATAATATAACAAAATGTTACATGTATCGGAGGTGAGCTATATGCCCGAGGTCCAATATACAACCGAAGAGCAGATTCAAGCCATGCGCAAGGAGCTTGAAAATGCGGGCGCCGATAATTCTGAGAAGCACAATAAAAAGGAAACAAAAAATAAGAAAAATAAGGGCTTCAGCATATTAATGACAACCGTCTTTATTGTTGTTGTGGCAATACTCCTAAGTGTTTTGGGCTCTGTGCTTTTGGCTAAGGAAAGAGGCGAATCAATAAGCTTTTTCGGATATAGCCTGTATAAAATAGAAACGGGAAGCATGTCCCCCACCTTAAAGGTCGGCACGGTCATTTTGGTTAAGAGACCGAGCGACAGCAGTGCGCTTGAGGTGGACGACATTGTTACCTTCACCTCTCTGAGCGGCTCTACCGTTACCCACCGAATAGTTGAAATTATTCAAGACGAGGACGGTGTTAGCTACAAGACCAAGGGGGACAATCCGCTCAACTCCATAGACAGAGACAATTTAACACCGGACAGGGTTATCGGAGTGTTTGCCGCAAAGATACCGTTGACTTAACGTCTGTATAACTTTTTGAAAGGAGGAGAGCTTTTCCGTGAGCACCGAACAGATACCTGCAGGTAGCGTGCAGACAAATGAAAAAGAATTTAATACTGTTTTTATGGATAAGCTCTCTTCGGTTGAGCATTATCTTACCATCGGTTCCCAGCCCAAGCCTGTACTGCAAAACATCAGCTTGGAGATAAAAAAAGGTGAGATTTGGGCAATAACCGGAAGCAGCAGATTCGAGCTCAAGCTGCTCCTTGAAATTATGGCAAACATAAAGCCCTACTTAAGCGGCAGATGTGTGCTTATGGAGCGAGGCATGATGCGGCTTAAGAGAAAAATACTGCCTCATGTTTTTTATGTCGGTAACACCAATATGGCATATAATAACATGAATGTGCTTGAGTTCCTGATGTTTGCGACTGCAAACAGCAACTTTGATGTTGTTTTTCAGCAAAAGCGTATTTTTGAGCAGCTTATTTCCTTTGGTTTGGGGAGCATCTCCTTAACACCCATCTCCACTCTAACTCCTGAGTATAAGGCGATTATTTTACTGCTGGTGGGGATCTATTCCTCCAGTCAATTGATAGTCATGAATCTCCCGTCGTTAAAGTTCAATCAAAAGCAGATTACAGCTCTCGGAGAAATAACCAGATATATGCAGAGCCTAGAAAAAACACTGGTAGTTTCTGCTCTGGATGCATTACTGATAGAAAAAATATGCGACCACATTGCCTACCTGTATGACGGCAGCATTTTCTATAAGGGTACCACCCGTGAGTTCAGGCACAGATATGACAGAATTGTGCTGACCATCAAGGATAAAAGAGCGGAGATTATTGAAGGCAAGCTGAAAAGAGCCTTACCCATGTATGACTACTCGACCAACGACGATACCGTAACGGTAAGAAACTATTATTCGGATAATAGCAGCCCCTCCGAGATTTATGAGAAAATTGTTGCTGAGGGTTTTGCACCCCAAAAAATAAAAATAAATCCAAAAACAGTAGAAAATGCGTTTGAGGAAATATTAAAGCAAAATGATTTATAAGAACAGCTATTTCAACAAGGAAATGCGCCAGGCGTATATAGAAAACAGGATAAGCCACAAGAGAAAGCTTGCCTTCGGAGCTTTTTTGGGGCTTATTACCTTTGCATTGCATTTTGTGCTGCAAACACTGGTGCAGAGCGTGCTGTCGGATACGGTTCCGTATATAATGCAGACAACCTATTTTTCCACCGTTTACACCTATATTTCCGTATCCTTTTTTATGTATATACTGTATTTTATAATATATTACGAGTATCTGTCCTTCGCAGAGATTCGGAAGAATCGGTGGTATCTGCTCGTTAAAATGAGCTACAACGCTAAAAACATGATATTCACAAAGATAATAGCTCTGTTTTTTTCCTTTACTTTTATTTATACAATCGGTTTTGCGGTAACCGTTATTATGACCGTTTTTCTCAAGTATCCCTTTACTTACGGCTATCTTATGACCCTGTATGTGGCGGGAATTATTGATATAGCGGTTATTAATATTGTGGGAGCCACCATATCCCTTTTCACCAACCAAACCAGCAACGGTCGCTATTTCCTGCTCTTTTCCGCAATAGTGCTGTATCTACTAAAAATAATCACAGGCTACCATAGCATTATAACATCACCAAACCTTATCTTGACGGAAAGGTTCTCGATGCCCTTCTCCCCGTCGGTATCTCCTTATTTCACAATTGCCGTCGGGTTAATCCTTCTTTGCTGTGTTTTTTGCTTTTTCAGAGCCAAGGATACTGCCAAGTATTACAGCCTTCCGTTCGAGAATTACGACCTTGACCTTCCCGCCGGTAAAAGGCTTGCCCGTATCGACGACAATAACGGTAAGTTCTATATGCTCGGAAATAAGGATTTGGCCAGAATCCGCAGCAGGATTTTTGACGGAGTGGTTACCGCCTTCCTAATTGTTTTGGTCTGTGCGGCAGTCGCCTTTAATATTTTTATTATCCTTATATCAACCTCTCAGCCCGGTAAGGAGGTTACCATAAGGGGGGTTATTCCCTATGTCTTCAAGTCGGAAACTATGAAGCCTCTTATCGAGATTAACGACCTTGCTTATTTTACAAGGGTGGATGAGCAGGAGAAAATCAGTGTTGACAGTGTTGTTCTTTTCAAGGAGAAGAACGAGGTATATATTCAAAGAGTAATCGAAATCAAGGACGACAAATATATAGTAGATATAGATTATTACCCGCAAGCGGCTACGAGAGGCTCAATGATTAAGGAGCTGGAAAGAACGCAGATATACGGCGTTTATTCTCACCGTAACAGATGGTTGGGTGCTCTTATACTTTTTGCCAACACCATTGCCGGAAGAATCGTGTTCCTTTTTGTTCCCGTAATTGTTCTGTTCTTCTATAAGCCGTTAAGGCGCTTCTTCCAGAAGACCTCTAAGCTGCCCGAAGCCGATTAGCATAAATTATATAACTTTGGGCGTTTTTACAGTTGAATTAGGAATATTTGTGTGGTATAATCATATGGACATTATCATTCGTTTTATGGAGGTATTACAAGCATGAAAACAGGCACAAAGGTATTAATTGGAATAGCCGCCGTTATTATTGTCTTAGCGATAATTCTAATCAGCGGCTACAACGGGCTGGTCAGCAGAAGCGAATCGGTGGATAATTTTTACTCCCAGATAGATACTCAGCTTCAGAGAAGAAGCGATTTAATCCCGAACTTAGTTTCTACCGTAAAGCAATATGCAAGCCACGAGACTCAGATTTTCACCGACGTTGCGGAAGCAAGAGCAAAGCTTGCGGGTGCGGGTTCGGTGTCCGAAAGAGCGGAGGCGGATGCGGAGCTTGATTCGGCATTATCCAGGCTGCTCGCCATAGCCGAGGCTTATCCAGATTTAAAGGCAAACCAGAACTTTATTAACCTTCAGGATGAGCTTGCGGGTACTGAGAACAGAATTGCGACCTCAAGACGGGATTATAACGATTCCGTAAGAGATTTTAATACACGGATTCGCAGATTCCCCACCAATATTATAGCAAATATGTTTAATTTTGAGAGTGCGGAGTACTTCGAGGCTTCGGAGGATAGCAAAGAGAACCCGAATGTAGAGGATTTATTTGATTAAGGAGAACCCTGTAATGCAACGCATTAAGTTGACAGCGATTCTAATATGTCTGTTGATTATCCCGGGGCTGTCCTTAGTCGCTCAGGGAGCGGATTATCCTGCTCCCACTTCTTCTTTTTATGTCAATGATTTCGCCGACATACTCGATTACCAAACCGAGCGGTATATCATAAGCGCCGCGGCAACCCTTGACAACAAGACCACGGCTCAGCTTGTGGTGGTTACCACAAGCGATGTGGGGGACACGGCTCTTGAGGACTATTCCCTGGGACTTTTTCGGGAATGGGGTATCGGCTCGGCGGACAAAAACAACGGTGTACTGATTCTTCTGGATATCGGGAACAGGCAGTCCCGCATTGAGGTCGGCTACGGTCTTGAGGGCGCTCTGCCGGACGGAAAAACCGGAAGGATACAGGACGAATACATGATTCCCTATTATAGTCAAAACGATTTCAATCAGGGAATTAGACAGGGCTTCAACGCTCTGCTTGCCGAGATTTATAACGAATACGGTATAGATGCAGAAAGCATCTCGGGCGCCGAGGCTCCCGTACAGGGCACGGACGGTATAAACATCCCTACCCCGCTCTTAATCATCGGCGGAATTATCATCGGTATCTTAATAATACTTGACTTCAAGTTTACCGGCGGAGTTATTACCATCGCGTTGCTCCATATCTTCCTGCGCAGCGGCAGAAGAGGGGGCGGCGGTGGCGGCTTCGGCGGCGGCGGCGGTAGTGCCGGCGGAGGCGGAAGCTCCAGACGTTTTTAATTATAGAATACTGCGAAAAAATAGTGCTTTCTCGTTATAACGAGAAAGCATTACTTTTTTTATGTTATAATATTATATATCGCTCTTTCGGCGGTTACAATCCAGACAGAGCATCTGACAGTTCTCGGGGCTGGTTCTGCCGCCCTTGCTCCAAGGCGTTATATGGTCTGCCTCCATCTCCTTATAACCAAAGTGCTTATTGCACTTTTTGCATATGCCCTTCTGCTTCTCGTATACGGTTCTTTTCTGACTTTCCGTAAAGGAGCGGATACTCAGGTGCTTTTCGTTTCGGGTTAAGACATACGGATATATTCCCTTTTTGCTTGTAACGTCATCATCCATCATCAGAGCTTGTATCTCCTGCTCTAACTTATCGGTATCAAACAGCTCATCCTTGAATTGGTCATACAGCCCGCCCCAGTAAATACCCTTCATTTCACTTCGGTATGTAGTGAAGGTAAGCTCAACCCATTCTATTGCATTTTTGAAGTAAATCCATAACTCATTGGCGTTGGGGTCATGCTGATGAACGGACATATACTCCTCTATGTTTCCCCTGCTTATCCAGTGTATGGCTGTTTCCAGAATATCCTGACGGATAGGCGAGCCCTTTACATAATCCTTCGCAAGCAGATATGCGGCGCAGTTGCTCTTGCTGAATATTGATTTTGCATTTGTTAACCAAGTACCCGTATATACGGCGTTCCGCAGCTCCTGGTCGGTTAGCCTTTCTCCGGCGATATTTATAACCTTGAACCAGTCCAGCTTCTCCCTGTCGTTCCCCTCGCAGAAATAGACCATAAGCTTGTAATCCAGTATCTGCTCCTTCTCTGTTTCGGTCAGGTTGTGGAAGGCACGACTCTCTATGGAAAAATCCCCCTTTACATATCGGCAGTAGCTGACTGTCCGCTGCTGTCCGTCCAGAACCTCAAAGGTGCCGTCCTCATTCCTTGCCCAGTACATAACATTGAGCGGAAAATCCTTGCGAATAGTGTCAATAACCGCATTACGCTTCTTCTCGTCATAAACAAACTCACGTTGATACTTTGGGCGTATATTCAGCTTGCCGTTATAGCCCACAACACCCTCCTCGGCGTTATCGACATAGCTCTCCGCGACTTCACGGACGGTTATTTCGTGCAGCTCTATTTTCATTGTTGACACCCTTTTCTTTTTATGATTATTCGGGCATACAATTCTTTCCCTTTAAGTTGCATACGCTTATTTGGTGTTCTATTGCCTTCTACATATCTATCTAATCCAACGATATAAAACTGTTCTGGATTATATTTATCCAAAAATGTAATCGGCACACCCATTGCTCCGTCATAGTCATAGGGTATTTCGGCTGTTTTTGATACCTCTATGGCATCGTAGTTGTCATATTGCGGGTATTCCTCGGGCGTATATTTTTTATAAAGAGTAATGCTCTCGTGGCGTTCCTCAAAATCAAGGTTAGTAAACCAACCAACATTACGAAACTTTACCAATCCAGTTTCAGGATTATATACGCCACTTCCCCATTCACGGGAATACTCCGAAGGAATTCTAAAATAGGCGTTACCGTTAAGAAAACCATTTCCAAGCCAAATTCCATTTTCCTTTATCAGCTTAAAAATTTCTTTGTATGTTATTGCGTTTTTGTTGCCTATAATAATAAACTTCTTCTGATATTCTATTAACTGTGCTACATACTCACGGAACAGAGAAAAGGGTGGATTGGTTACCACAATATCCGCTTCCTTGAGCAGCTCTATGCATTCGTGTGAGCGGAAATCGCCGTCACCCTCCAACAGCGTCAGGGTATTTCTTCTGTTTTTGAGCAGATACTCCACATCGGCAAGGTCAACCGCTCCGTCCGCATTTTCGTCCTTTACCTCGGTTATTTCTATTTTGTAGGGATGCTTGCTTTCGTTTTTCCTATCTATACTCATCACATCAAGCAGCGTTAATTGCTCTCCCGCAACAGGAGAACCGTCATAGCAGGTTGCAATCAGCTTCTTCAGACCCAAAAAGTTAAAGTTCATCGCAAAATACTTAAAGAAATTGCTCTCATAAGGGTCGTCGCAATTACAGAAAACAACCTTGTCCCTGAATTGCTCCCTGTAATGACGCATTTCCGCTTCAATATCGGGGAGCTGTGTGTAGAACTCGTCTTTTTTATTCATCTTTGCCTTATTTAACAGCTCAGTTGCCAACCTGCATATCCCCCGTTTCTATAACAAATCAAAAAAACCCATTAGCTTAATAATCCGGTAATTTTACCGCTATATATGGAATATGTTACCATATTTTCTGACAGAAGTAAAGGTTTTGTGCCAAAAAAAACACCCTTTGCGGGTGCGATAAGCGCAGAATTTTTTTGCAAAATTAAATCGCAGGCAAAAGCCTGCGAAGTCATTGTCCATATGGTCTGAGTGACTGGACTTGAACCAGCGGCCTCTACCACCCCAAGGTAGCGCGCTACCAAACTGCGCCACACCCAGATATGCAACGGACTGAATTATAGCATAATATCTTCTTTGTGTCAAGATATTTTGCCTTATAAAATGTATATTTTTATATAAAACGGCGAAAAACAGACTATACTATATTTATATAGAATCAGTACGAAAGGATAAGCCGATAACATGAAGAGAGACAAGCTACTGGACAGAGTGCATAAGAATTCTCAGGTGGGTTTATTCACTATCCCAAAAATCAACGAGATGAGCGAGAACCCGAGCTTTAAGCAGCTTCTGTCCGCTCATGAAAACGAATATAAAAATATTTACTACAGCGCCGAAAGGCTTGCGGGAAGGCATTCCCTGCTGGATATGAGCGCCTTGGCAAAGGTAAGGACAAGAGCAATGCTCAACCTCAACACCATAACCGACAAGTCCTCCTCCCATTTGGCGGAGATGCTGGTTATGGGGAGCACGGCGGGCGTAATCGATATGAAGAAGAGTCTGCGAAAGCACCCGGACGCTCCCGAGTCCTCACGGGAGCTGGCGGAAACGCTTCTTGCAATCGAGGAAAGAAACATCGATGAAATGAAGCAGTTTCTGTAATTAAGTTTATATTTTTAAAGTCTGCAATAAATGCGGACTTTTTTATTATGCGTTTGACCCTTTTTTTGTTTACCTTTATTCTTTTTTATGCTATTATGTTACCGAAGAAAAATGT
>CAZGJQ010000085.1:0-8480 GCA_964525815.1 uncultured Oscillospiraceae bacterium | reverse complement strand
CTCCACCGCTTTCATAAGCCCGAGGTTGCCCTCCTGTATTAAATCCAAAAAGAACATACCTCTGTTTACATAACGCTTGGCAATGCTTACGACAAGACGCAGGTTAGCCTCGACAAGCTCTCTTTTAGCCTCGCTGTCACCCGTTCCCATTCTGTATGCAAGCTCAAGCTCCTTGTCGGCGGTTAAGAGCTGCACCTTTCCGATTTCCTTAAGATACATTCGCACCGGGTCGTCTATGGAAACACCCTCCTGGTTGAGCAGCTTGTCCACATCCTCGGGAGCGACCTCCGTGTCCTCCTCTTCCTCGTCATCCGGCAGGTCAAAAACGCTGTTGTCAATATCGTTTGCGATTTCAATGCCGCTGCTCTCCAGAGCCTCATAGACCTTCTCCAGAGTCTCTATCGAAACATCGGTATCCTCAATGGATTCCATAATATCGGCAGCTGTTACGCTTCCCTTAGCACGGGAGTTTTCCAGCAATTCCGGTTTTAATACATTCTTTTCCTCAGCCATATTTATATCATTCCTTTCCGAGCTCCATAGAGCAAGCAAGATTTATTTATCTCTTTTTTTTAATGAATTAATGTATTCGGACAGTCCTTCAAGCGGGTTTTCTGTGATTTTATCATCATATTCACGCTTTTTTTTCTGTTCCTTCAATGATTCAATCAGACCGAATAGCATCTCCGGAGTGTTTGATTTAAACTTTTTCCTTGCGGCAATATATCGGGTTACGGCACCCACCTCGTCGGGGGAGAGAATACCGTTCTTTGATATTACCGCTTCCTTAGCGTTTTTAAGCTCATCCGAAAAAAGATTGAACACACGCCGGTTAAACTCGGTAAAAAAGCAGCTCTCATCCAGCACCTTCATCGCCTCGGGCGCAAGCTCCGGACACAAAAGCATTATACCCAGAATCGCCTCCTCCAGCATGGTCTCGGAGGAATACCGCAGCCTGTCCCTGTTCACCTTGTCGCCGAAGCCGCTTGTCTCCTGAATGCTCTTAGCGGAAAACGCTTTTCTGCGCTTTTGCTCGTTGACGGCGGCCATGTGCTCGACATCCCTGAGAACAGCCTGCTTGGTCAGGGAGAGCAGCTCCGCTACGCGTGCGGCATATATCTCCCGCTCGCTCTTTTTCCATAAATCGGATATATAGGAGGTTAGCTCGGTTAGAGCCTGTAGCTTCTCATCCGGTAGGTCAATACTGTATTTTGCCAATATTTCGCCTATTTTATAATCAATTTGTCCGCTGGCGTGTAAAAGTTTGTTTCTAAACGCCTTCGCACCGTGCTTTTTTATGTATTCGTCCGGGTCCTTGGCATCCTTTCCGAGTGAAATAATCTTGGTATCCACTCCCACCTGATTAAGAAGATCTATTCCCTTCATGGTGGCAGCTCTGCCTGCGCTGTCGATATCGTATGCCAAATACACGGTCCTTGCGAAGCGTGCGATAAGTCTGGCGTGTTCTCCCGTAATAGCCGTGCCCAAGGTCGCAACAGCATTGGAAAAGCCCGCCTGATGCAGTGCTATTGCATCGGGCGCACCCTCGCACATAATAAGTGCGCCTTCCTTTGTGTTCTTGGCGATATGCATACCGAACAAAAGCTTGCTCTTTTTAAAAGCGGGGGTATCGGAGGTGTTTACATACTTGCGGTCGTCGCTGTCGCTGAGCCGCCTGCCGCTGAAGGCAACAACCTCGCCCTGCATATCAAATATCGGGAACATTATTCTGTTTCGGAACATATCATACAGCTTATCGTGTTTATTAATCCCTCCGAGAAAGGCTGCCTTTATTTCGAGCTCGGAAAACCCTTTTTCTGTCAAATGGTCGGTAAGAGCGTTCCAGCTGTCCGGCGCATATCCGATACCGAAGCGCTTAATGGTGGCGGAGGTGAATTTACGGTTCTGTAAATACATAAGCGCGTTTTTACCCTGCTCGGACAGCAATGCGGAGTGAAAAAAGCGTGCCGCCTGGGTGGTTGCGTCCTTTATCCGTTCCTTTTTTACAGTAGGTCTGCCGATTGTCTCGGTATTTTCCTCCATGGGTATGCCCGCTAACTTGGCAAGGAACTCAATCGCCTCCGGGTAGTCCAAATTCTCGGTTTGCATTATGAAGGTAACGACATCGCCTCCCGTACCGCAGCCGAAGCAATAAAAGCTCTTTGTGGCGGGGAATACGGTAAATGAGGGCGTTTTTTCGTTGTGGAAGGGGCATAATCCGACAACATTGGAGCCCGCTCGCTTGAGCGGTACATATCTGCTTATAATCTGCTCAATATCGTTTCTTTCTTTTATTTCTTCCAAAAAGAACTGGGAAAAAGCCAAGATTCGCCCCTCCTTCCTTGTTAGCCCATTATAGTATTATAACAAAAAATCATTTATACTGCCAGACCTTCGGAACAAAAAGCTCCTCAAAGGTGGAGAGTGCGAAGCGATCGGTCATGCTTGCGATATAATCGCAGATGATTCGTCCCTTTTCGTCCGTTTTGAGACACGCTCGGTATTCCTCGGGTAGAGCATTCGTGTTTTGCGAGTAATAATCAAACAGGAAGGCAAGCATGTTCATAACCTTGTCATCCTCGCTCTTTGCTCTTTTATTCCGGTAAACTGTCTCAAAAAGGAATTCCCGCAGTCTGCACATGGCTTCGAAGTACGGCTCTGTCATTCCGATTTTTCCTTGCGCGGTACCGTATTCGATAACCCTTGACACCAAAGTGGTAATCCTGTCGCTGTGAGTGCCTCCTAAAACCTCCGTAATATCCTGCGGAATATCTTCGTTTGATAATATTCCCGCCCGGACTGCATCGTCTATGTCGTGGTTTATGTAGGCAATCCGGTCGGCAAACTTAATTATCTGTCCCTCAAGCGTGGCTGCGATATTGCTTCCGGAATGATTTAGAATACCGTCTCTCACCTCGACGGTAAGGTTAAGACCCTTATGGTTATTCTCCAGCATATCCACCACCCGCAGGCTCTGCTCGTAGTGCCGGAAGCCGCCCGGACACAGCCTGTCCAGCGCCCGCTCGCCCGAATGACCGAAGGGGGTATGCCCTAAATCATGACCGAGTGCGGCGGCTTCGGTAAGATCCTCGTTCAGGCATAACGCTCTTGCAAGGGTGCGGGCTATCTGAGTAACCTCAAGCGTATGTGTAAGACGGGTCCTGTAATGGTCGCCCTCCGGGGAAATGAAAACCTGCATTTTATGCATAAGCCGCCGAAAGGACTTGGAATGAGTGATTCTGTCCCTGTCCCGCTGAAAGTCGGTTCGTACCGGACAATCTCTAATTGGGTACAGCCGCCCCTTAGTATTCCTTGTAAGAGTTGCCTCCCTGCAGAGGAACAGCTCCTCCCGCTTCAAAGTTACTTCCTTCATCTTATTTTACATCCGTTTTCTTAAAGTGCACAAATGCGATTATGACCGACAGTACCGTCATACCGAGCAGGAACAGCGAGCCGTACAAAAGGTTAGGCTCCATAAAATAGGAGAACGGCGACTCCATACTCCGCTGCAGTAACAAAATGTCATCGTTGAGATAAGACCACATTGAAAAGTAGGGGAACGGTATATATGTCATTTTACTTGCCGAATCGAATGCTCTTATAAAGAATATAAGGATAGAGGATAGCAGCGTCAGAATACCGAGTATAAGCGCTACCGCAGTTCCCTTTGTAACGGTGGAGAGCATAAAGGTTATGCTGATAAGACAAATAACAGGAAGGGTAGCCAGCAGCACCTTACCGAGCAGCCAGAGAATGAAGTTGGCACCGTGAGCGATTCCGTCTGTCGCAAATATATAAGGCTGCGCAAGGTCTGCAAAGCCTAAGCGTATACCGGTTCCGAGCAGGTAAAAGCCTATCGAAAGCAGAACCGCTCCCAAAACGAAGGTAAACAGGCATAAATACTTGGAAAGCAGTATTTTCCATCTTTTTACCGGTCTGATAAGCAGCAGGTTTATTGTCCTTGCGGAGAACTCCTTGGATACCATACCGCCGGCGATAAAAATGGCAAGCGGGGCAATAAACCAGAAAAGATGCACAAAGGAAAGCGCTTTGTATCTTGCGCTGTTTGCGACCGAAAGCTCGGTAACCTCATTTTCAAGGGCATACATCGCTATTGCACCCTGATTCTTGTTTAAGGAGATTCTCTCAAGGTGGGCTTCGTAATATTCCTCATACGGAATGCTCTGGCTGTAGCCGTACTCATATTCATAATAAACGTATGTCTTGTCCGGATTTGCGCTAAACTCCGGATAATACGGTTTTTCTCCTCCCGGGCTCTGATTGGGGGAGTTATACTGCGCTTCGGACAAAAAACTGTTGTAGTCGCTCCTCAATGTAGAATATGTACCTATGGCTATAAAAACGGTTTCTGCTTCGCTTGACCTGTACTCATAGCCGTTATTTAACAGATATTCGTATGCCTTGACGATATTCTCCGAGGCAAAAACCATTCCCTCCAGCCTGAAAATGATATGGTCAATATCCTCCTGGCCCTCTCCGTTATTCTTTTTTTCCACAGCCTCAGTCAAGGCGGCTCTGTCCTCCTCCAGCCTTCTCTTTACGTCCTCGTAATCGGGTCGGTTGGATTCCGCATAATCGTTCTGCCTTATAACTTCAAGGCTGTTATCAAGATTGTTTATGATTTCCTCATAATATTCGGCGGGGTAGCTGAGGTACCTCTCAAGATATTCGGAATGCTCTCCGCCCTCCTTTATATATTTATATATATAAATATTCTCGATACTGTCGGCTATGCCGTGGATACGGTTATACCGCCAATCGTTATAATCGGTGATATTCAGCTCCTTCGCAAGCTCCAGTATTTCTATTTGCTCCCTGAATATCTCATTGTAAACAATCATATGCGCTTTATCGTACGGGTCTTGGGTGCTGTTAATAATGCTGTCCGGAACAATACGGTTTTTTGTATCCTGTATGCGCATATCAAGGTCATAATAATATCGGTCATAATAATAGTGTTCACTGTAATAAGAATATGGCTTTATCATCGAAATACCGAACACCGTCAGTATTAAGAGCAGCAAAAGCACAGCCGTGCTTTTTTTGCCGAACAGCTTTTTATATTCGTTCCTTGTAAGAGTGAGAATCATTTTCATATCGTTTCCTCCTAAGAAATCTGTCCCTTGGAGCCATGAGTAGCTTCAAGGAAGGCGTCCTCAAGCGTCTTCTTCTTGGCATCCATGGAATACAGGGAAACATCACCGGAGGCAAACAGCTTTACAATATCAGCAATGCTTTCTTTGGTGGCAAGCAGGTGCAGCTGGTTGTCCGAGAGATTAGCCTCATAGCCCTTTTCGGTAAGCAGCTCCAACGCTTTTTCGGCAGGCTCTACCGAAAGGGTATAATGCATGCGGTTATCGGCTTCTCTTGCGGATATAAGCTCCGCAAGCGGCTTCTGGGTTATAACGACACCCTCTTCAATAATGCAGAGCGTGTCGCACATAAGCTCCATCTCCGCAAGCTGGTGGGAGGAAACAAAAACGGCAACCCCGGTCCTTGCAAGCGCCCGCAGCATATCCCTCAGCTCCTTGATTCCGACCGGATCAAGCCCGTTGGTAGGCTCGTCGAGCACCAGCAGGTTCGGCTTGTTTATCATTGCTTGTGCAACTCCCAGACGCTGCCTCATACCGAGAGAATACTTCTTTACCTTATCGTTAAGTCTTCCCAGCAGCTTAACCTGCTCGGCAACCTCCATAACCCGCTCCTTGCCCAGCCCGTGCATCCTTGCGCAGAGCATCAGGTTATCAAGCCCGCTCAGGTAGTTGTACATATCGGGGCTCTCTATGATACCTCCAACCCTTTCGAGAGCCCTTTCGAAATCCTTTTTTATATTGAAGCCGTTGATTAAAACCTCGCCGCCGTCGGCGTTTAGCAGCCCCAACATTATCTTGATGGCGGTGGTTTTTCCGGCTCCGTTTGGTCCCAAAAAACCGAGAATCTCCCCTTCGCTGACATTAACCGAAACATCATCCAGAACTTTTCTTTTACCGAAGAATTTGGTTATCTTTTGCATTTGAAGTACCATTCATTACCTCCAGATATGGCTCTTGTGTAATTAAACAGAGTTTTTTATATTTATTGTATAATATATACGCTAAAAAAGCAAAAACACCTTTTTTACGGATGTTTTTTTAAAACAAGCCTATAATTTATTTACAATATACACCCAGCGAAAAAAAGCGAGGTCGAAGCGATTTAGCTTCGACCGTCGGATGCAATAAGTTAAAGCTTCGTTTTATATAATTGTGAGTACTTCTGCCTTTTTCCGTAATGCAGAACGGATGCCGAATAAATTCTTATTGAAACATAGGTG
Source organism: uncultured Oscillospiraceae bacterium (assembly GCA_964525815.1). Lineage (GTDB taxonomy): Bacteria > Bacillota > Clostridia > Oscillospirales > CAG-382 > UBA1049. The sequence continues at coordinate 2,146 of CAZGJQ010000085.1, read as the reverse complement.
AAAATGATAATAAATATCACCATAAGAACAATCGATATTATTAAGTCAAGGACTTCTACACTGCCGTTAAGCAGCATAAAGGGCATTATGAAGGGAGAGGAGAAGGGGAGATACATCGCTGCTTTTGTAAGCACTCCCTCCGCTCCGGTAGCGGCGGAGATGTAGCCGAAGTAAAAGGATAACAGGGATATTAGGGTTACCGGCATTATTGCGGAATTCAAGTCCTCTATTTTGTTAACCGAAGCTCCGCAAACCGAATTCAGCACCGCATACAGGGAATACCCGAGTATAAAGTAAACGAGCACCATAAGCGCCGAGCCAACGGTGAAAGCGGAAAAGGTAACCGGCATTCCCATGAGCATAAATCCCTCTGGTACTATAAAGGTATAGCATACCGAAGCAAAAAGAATAACGGCGGAGAATTGCATCAGACCCACAAGCCCCATTGCAAGGCATTTACCTATCAGTATTCTTGAGGGCTTTGCGGATACGACCAGCGTTTCCATGACACGGGAGGTCTTTTCGGCGGCAACAGACATAGATACTCCGTAGCCGTAGTAGTAAATCGCAAAAAAGATAAGCATGGTAAGCAAAATGCCGACAGCATAACCGCTGAGATTCATGTCACCCGCAAATTCATATTCAAAGGGCAGCTCGGTCTGCGCAACCGCAATAGCGGTTTGGTCTAAACCGAGTTCACTCAAGGCATTTGAGGCATATTTGCGGCTGAGTATCTCCGCAAAGGCATTTGGTGATAGCCTTGACATAAAATCGCCCATCATTACTGTAACAAGCGGAAGCTCATCCTGCTGCGTAACCTCCACAACCGTCAGATGCTTATTTCCCGCAAGCTCTGACCTGTATTCTTCAAGCCGACTCTGCTCGCCCCTTATTATTTCCATTCCCTGCATTACAGCAGCAAGCTCCTGCGCCGCATCGGGGATAAGGTTATGCTCATCCAGATAATAACAAGTATATCCGGTATAGTCAACTACAGGCTCCTGGTCCTCGTATTCATCAGAGGGAATAATCAATGTAAGAAGGGAAATAGCGAGAACCAAAAGCAATATAATGACCGAGGAAATCTTAAAGGATTTTTTCCTTACCGCATCCCGAAAGGTATAGCCGAACACAAGCTTAATCTGATTCATGCCTCTTCACCCACCTTTTCTATGAATATTTCGTTCAGGGATGGTTCCTTCACCAGAAATTTAGTGGGATGAATATCCGATTCAACCATTTTCTTCAAAAAAGCACCCGCCATCTCCATACCGTTGATTTTATACTCAAGCTCCTCTGCCCGCTTTGCTATCAATTGCATTCCCGTCTGCTGTGCAATCGATTGAATTTCATCACTGCGGGATACTACGAGGTTTGTATGACCGTATCCGGATTTTATTTTAGTAAGGTTACCCTGAAGAACCGTTTTTCCCTTGTGTAGAATCAATATATCCTTGCAGTACTGCTCCACTGTATTCATCTGGTGACTGCTCATGACTATGAATCGCTTTCTGTCCACCAGCTCATCGATTAAATCGTTGAGAATTACCGCATTTACGGGGTCGAGTCCGGAAAAAGGCTCGTCAAGGAAAATCAAAACCGGGTTGTGAATCAGGGTAGAAATCAGCTGAATCTTTTGTTGGTTTCCCTTTGAGAGCTTTTCAGCGGGTATGTCGCTGTATTCCGTTACTCCCAGCTTATCCATATAAGACAGCGCTGAGCTTTTTGCGTCGGTTTTGTTCATACCCCTGAGCATTCCGAAGTAAACAAGCTGCTCAAGCACCTTTGTTTTCATATAAATGCCCCGTTCCTCCGGCATATAGCCGAAGCTCAGAGTCTCTCTGCTGATTTTATTTCCGTTCCATTCTGCACTGCCGTTGTCGGCGGACATAATTCCCAATATGCATCGAATGGTTGTTGTTTTTCCGGCACCGTTTGTTCCGATAAGACCGAACACACCGGGTGTTTCCATATGCATACTGAGATTATCCACCGCAATATTGCTGCCAAATGCCTTGGTTATATTTTTTACGCTAAGGCTCATTAAAAAAACCCGTTTCTCCGGCGATGAATTAATAAAGCAGTAAACCGGCCGTTTGTCGTCGGTCAAGCGGCTCGGTTATTTTATTAGTCAGTCCATAATAAA
>CAZGJQ010000084.1:0-8661 GCA_964525815.1 uncultured Oscillospiraceae bacterium | reverse complement strand
GGGTGTGTACCTTTTTTACGGAAATGAGGAATACACCAAGGATTTTTATACCCATGAGCTGAGAAAAGCGGTGAAAAAATCACCGCTGCCTGAGTTTAATCATATTATTTTTGACGCCTCCGTGTCCGACCCTTCCTCTCTTGCGGAGGCCGCTTTTTCCCTTCCTTACATGTGGGATTTTAAGCTTATAGAGGTTCGCGGTCTTGAGCCCTCCTCCCTAACCGCCGACCAAGCGGAGGAATATGCGGAGGTAATAAACGACCTTCCCGAATATATTATCCTGCTTTTTTTATTCAGAAGCGGTGAGCTTGACGAGGGAGGACGGGGTAAGGGAATCCGTGCTCTGTTTGATTCGATAAAAAACGCTGGACTTGTAATAAACTTTGAAAACGAAAGCGGAGTAAGGCTGGAAAAATGGATTCTAAAGCATTTTTCCTCCCGAAATATTAAGACGGATACAGCGTTGCCCAAACATTAATCGCATTATGCGGGAACGATATGTATACCCTGCATGGAGAGATTGAGAAGCTCTGCAGCAGTCCTGCGCAATCCCCAATAACAAAGGATGATGTTTTGAAATACTGCTGCCCGAACGAGAGCTACAAGGTCTATGAAATATCGGATGCCTTGCTGCGGGGAGACATGAATAAGGTTAAGCGGGCGCTTGATAATCTTGCGGCGGTCAAGACCGAGCCTTCAATGCTGCTGGGCTACCTGTCAAGGATTTATTCGGATATGCTAATTGTACAGGCCGGGCTGGAGGAGAGCAAGGGCTACGGTCAGATTGCAAGACTGGTCGGTAAGCCGGATTGGATGGTTCGAAGAATTGCCTCCGGTCTGTCCGGAAAGCCCGCAGGATACATCACCTTTGCCTGTGAAGCTATCGATATTGCGGACAGAAAGATGAAGCGTTACGGCATAAACCCCTATTTGGTGCTGGAAATACTGCTAATAAGGATAGGGCTGTACGGTTATGCAAAATAAAAAGCTGTCCCTGAAGCACCCCGTTATAGTAGAGGGAAAGTATGATAAAATAAAGCTGTCTAATATAGTCTCCACCCCGATAATAGCCTTAAACGGTTTTTCGGTCTTTAACAGCAGAGAAAAGCTTGCCTTGCTAAGGCGGCTCTCCGCGGAAAAGGGCTTGATTGTTCTGACGGACAGCGACAATGCGGGTATGTTTATTCGCAGCAGACTAAAGGGGTTAATCAACGCAGATAAATTAATAAATATATATGTTCCCATTGTAAAGGGTAAGGAGAAGCGTAAGTATAAGCCCTCAAAGGAGGGTATCCTCGGAGTAGAGGGCATAGATTCCGAGCTGCTATACTCACTGCTGGAGCGGTTTGCGGAGGATACTGGCGGTACGGGTAAAAATACCTGCTCGCTTACCTCGGCAGAGTTTTATGCAGACGGTTTTTCCGGTGCGGATGAGTCGGCAAAGAGGAGGAAAAAGCTTGCGCAGGAGCTTAACTTACCAGAAAGCATGACCTCAAAGGCACTGCTTGAGGCGATTAATCTGTTGGTCAAGCGCAGCGAATACGAGCTTGCCAAGGATAGAGTAACAAAGGAAATGAACAGAGAGGGATTGTAAAAATAAAAAGAGTAGCCTTTTATACTCTCGGCTGCAGGGTCAACCAATACGAGACCACCGCTCTTGCGGAGCTGTTTATAAAAAACGGTTATATGGTGGTTGACTTCGCAGATGAGAGTGATTTATATATAATAAACACCTGTGCCGTTACAGCGGAAAGCGAACGAAAGAGCGCGCAGATGATACGCCGTGCTCTAAAGTCCGGCGGCAGGGTTGCGGTTATCGGCTGCTATTCCCAGCTTGATACGGCACTGGGCGGTATAAAGGGTGTTGATTTTATTGGCGGGAGCAAGGATAAGAGTGCGGTTTTTCGGGAGGCGAACAGACTCCTTAACGGTAACGACAGGCAGCTTCTTATCGACACCGATTTAACTGGATATGAATATGAGCGGTTGAGCATAGGTACCGAAAAAACGGACATTTTTTCATCCACACGTGCTTTTGTAAAAATACAGGACGGCTGTAATGGCAGGTGCTCATACTGCATAATACCAAAAACAAGGGGCAAAGTACGCTCAAGAGCAATAGATGACATAATGTCGGAGGTGAGTCGGCTTGCCGTACTCGGATACAAGGAAATTGTGCTTACCGGAATCGAAACATCGGCATATGATTTCGCTCCCCTTTTTGAGCTTGTTAGAAGAATTGACAGGATAAACGGCATTAAAAGACTGCGCTTCGGCTCATTGTCCCCAAATGCGATTACCGAGGAATTCCTGCTAACCGCAAGAGACACGGACTGCTTTATGCTGCATATGCATTTGTCCGTTCAATCGGGAAGCGACCGGATACTTCGGCTTATGCGGCGTCCCTACAATAAAGGACAGCTCTGCAAAAAAATAGAAGAAATATATAGGATAATGCCGCAAACACTTATATCCGCCGATATGATTGTGGGCTTCCCTACCGAGACCGAGGAGGACTTTTTGGAGACCTTGGATCTGGTCAGTGATTTTAGGCTCTCTCACATACATGCGTTTCCCTTCTCGCCCAGACCGGGTACGAATGCCGCAGAAATGGACGGAAGAGTTCCGGCAGGAGAGGTAAAAAAACGGAATGAACGCTTGATAAAGCACTCCTCTGATGTAAAAAACAGTATTATGGAATCAAAAAAAGGAACAAGAGCCGCAGTGCTGATCGAGCAGATTAGGAATAATATATGCACCGGACATACCGAGGATTTTTTGGAAGCAAAGATTAAGTCGCATAACAAGCATAACGTAGGTGATATTATAATGGTTGACATAACATCGCATGAGAACGGTTATCTGCTCGGAGAGCAGGCATAGAGAAGGTATTTTTGAAAGGAAGAAAGCTGATGGAATCTCAGGTACAGGAAACAGCACGGGATATAACCGATTTATTGGGAAGAGAGCCGACCGAACAGGAGAGAGGCTTAATAAGCGATTATGAATCGGGAGCCGCATATAAGCTAACTAGGAAAATAGGCAGAGTAAGCATAGACCATCCGTCAATAATCAAGGCGTTTCGGGAGTTTACCGACAACAGCGGAGAGGAAATGAAATTCTTTCGGCTGCTGGACTTGCTTTCGTATAACGAGAGCATATGCAAGGGTAGCTTTTCATACGGGAACCCCGGGGACTTTATACTGTGTCTTTCGAAGATGCCGCAGGATAAAAAGCTGATCGAAGCGGTGTTTGCAAGCTCGGTTAACGGTTTGTATGAGCTTATTGACCGCACAAACGGCTTTGCGCTTGATTTGTCTGCTTTTCCCGACCAAAATATAGAAACGCTGCTTGGTAAGCGCTTTGTTTTTGCGGATAAGAAAAGGACGGATAAGCTTATAAGAAAGGCGGCTGCGGTCGGAATAACCGTACACTTTTTCGGGATTGTTACCGAAGACAAGCGGATTGTGATTACCCGCAACGGTATCGGAGAGGTCGATATGGATAAAGACCTGCTGCTAAGGGAGAAGGAAAACGAGACGCACTCGGTGGCGTTGGGAAAAGAGTGCTTTGAGGAGTATAAAAAAGGCTTTTTGTCTGTATTGGGCTACAAATACGGGCTTAGCGCCTCTTTTATCAACCCCATTTTAGTGGGAACGGACATTGATGCAGCTCACCTGCTGGCGGAGCTGCTCGGTATTTTTTCGGCGCTCAGGAGGTTGTTCATGTGTGCGGTCAGGCTCATTCCTGTCCCCGGTAAGGATATTTCCTTTTCGTTTTCCTTTACTCCGGGATTCGCTCAGGAGCACAAGCTGTTTATGCTGACCCCGTCCTGTGATTCGAGCGGTATCCCCGCACCCGTTTCCTACGACCGGATAAACACCTATCTGGCTAACCTCAGAGCAAGGGGAGTGCTCAAGGCGGTTCTGCCGATTCTTCCTTCAATCGGCTCAGCATTAAAAATAATCGAGCATAACAGCATCGTGCTTGAGCCCGCTGTTGATTTTAGCCTGATTCCCGATATTCCCTGCTCGGTTCTTGTCATTTACGAAGAAAATATAGACGGCAGGCTGCTTGGAACCCTCAGATCCGAATATAATTAATAGAAAAAACAAGCTGCCCGAATAGCCAAATTGGCATTCGGGCAGTTTGCTTTGTAAGAGCTTTTTACAATATTCATATTATTAAATATTGTACAATGTCATCCTTCTTGCAGTTCCGCAAGCGTGCTAATGCAGTTGTTACAAATGAGCTTCCCGAGATATTCGGTAACGCTCTCGGTTTCACCGCAAAACACACAGGATGGGGAATACCTTCTTATGACTATTGTATTCCCGTCCACGAAAAATTCCACAGGTGTTTTTTCCTCCAGACCCATGGTCTTTCTCATTTCTACGGGTAGAGAAATCCTGCCGAATTCGTCCACCCTTCTTACGATTCCAGTGCTTTTCATTTGTGATCCCTCGCTTCGGAAGTACAATAACATAAATGGGGAAAAATGTCAACATCCATTTTGCAAAAATTGCATTAAATCGCCAATTTTTGCAAAACAAAAATCAGGTCGGTTATCCGGGGTTATGTCCGTTTCCTCTGTTTCTCCCGTAAGTACAAGAATCGATGTAATCCCGTTATTCTTACCGAGAGCGATGTCGGTATAAAGACGGTCTCCGACAATAGCCGTTTTTTCCAAGGGAACTCCGCTGACTGCGGATAAAAAATCCGCCGTTTCTTTATAAGGTTTTCCAAAGTACCTGGGTTTTATTCCCGTGGAGGCGGTAATGAGTGCGCAAATCGCACCGCTATCCGGAATGAATCCCTCTTCAGTCGGGCAATTAAAGTCGGGATGTGTGGATAGAAACCTTGCACCATTGCGGATGAGATTGCAGGCTGTTTCCAGCTTTTTGTAGGTTAGAGTGGTGTCGAAGGAGGATACGACAATATTCGCATTATCGGAAATGCTTATTCCCCGGGAAGCAAAGCTGTCCTCGAGAGCGGGCGTTCCGACAAGAAAAACGGGCTCGTTCGCACAGTTCTTTTTTAGGTATTCGGCGGTAACATCACCGGAGGTTATAATCTCGCTCGGGTTCGCATCAAAACCCATTCTCCGCAGCTTTTTATAATATATATCCGGGTTCTTTGAAGCGTTGTTGGTGAAGTAAACTATTTTCTTTCCGCATTCCTTTGCTTTTTTCACAAATTCGACGGCATCAGGGAAAACACGCTCTCCCAAGTAAATGGTTCCGTCCATATCAAGCACAAACAGCTCTTTATCCCTTAGAATTTCCTGATTATTATTGTACATTATTAGATCTCCTGTTTTTTAGTGATAAATCAATAAACAGTATATAATAAAAATGTGTTTTTGGCAACAAAAATAGAAAACATCGGTAAATACTATTGAAATTTGTGTAGTAATGATGTATCATAAAAAAAAATAACCGGATAACGGTGTTTTTTTGGAAAGGAAGGATTAATGATGCGAAAAAAGTATTATATAAGCGTAGACCTTGAAGGGGTAGCCTGTACGGTGGGCGCATACGGTAAGGGACTCAGCGATTCACCTAATTACAGCTTTGCCCGGATACAGGGAACCAGGGAAGCGAATGCAGCGGCAACCGCTTTGTTCGATTCCGGAGCCGAGGAGGTTTATGTCTGGGATTGCCACGCAAGCGGTATAAATCTTGATTATGACAGTCTTGACACCCGCTGCAAAATAGTTATGGGGCATGGCATGAGAAAGCGCTTCCCCGATATTGACGAGAGCTTCGGCGGAATTGTTTTTATAGGGTATCACGCATACGATACCCCGATCGCAACCCTGGCACATACCTATTCATCGTCTGTTTACCAACATCAAAAGATAAACGGAGAGCAGGTGGGTGAGTTCCATATTGATGCGGCAATTGCGGGCTTGCGGGGAGTTCCTCCCATTTTTCTTGCAAGCGATGATATATGCGTAGCTCAGGCAAAAAAGAGCTTTCCCGGCATAATAACGGTGGAAACAAAGAAGGCACTGGCATGGAACAGCTGCATAAGCAAGCATCCCAAGCTGTGCTGCGAGGAGATATACGAGGGGGTAAAAAAAGCGGCTTCGGTCTCGAATACCATTAAGCCGTATACAATACCCGAGCCCTTTGAATATGAGGTGCGGTATAAGCGGCTTGAATCCGCCCAGAGCTGTGTCATGAGAGACATAAGCAACCGTCTTTTCGAGCGGGTTGACGCATATACAAGAAAAGGACTGTTAGCCTCTCCCGAGCACATTTTTGAATATTAGGTGACGGTGTGAACACCGATACTGCTTTTATAAAAAAACAGAAAAAGCGTCAGAAAATAGACAGACAGCGGATTTTTAGAGTAGTGGAATACCTTGACTACAGCGCGGTGTTTGAGAAAAGCCCGGTTGAGGTAATCGAGGGCTATATTGTCAGCGATGTGGACGATTATAGCATATTCGCCTCCTTTGTGTTCCGCAATGTGTCAAAAAAGAGACTGAAGGCTCTGGATGTACGTCTGCTCTGCTATCATAATCAGAACATTCCGTATCTTAAGATTCCCTTTACATATTCCTATGAAAGGTACACTCTCGGAACAAGAAAAAAGGGTAGCCAACGCATATGGGATAAAAAAATGCGGAGCAATCCGGTTATTGATAGGGACAAGAGCTTCGGCGAGGCGGTCTATATTCCCGTTCCCGAGAGCTATTTTTCCCGCTTGGAGCTGGAGATTACGGGTGTTAGGTATGCGGACGGCAGCTATGAGGAGCTGAGTCTTATTGCGGGCAAAAGACATGACCGATTTGCGGAGCTGGATAACGACAAGAAGTTTGCTTATATGACGGTTAATATTTATTTGGCTGCGGAGGAGCACTTTCCGACCAGATTTATCCCTCAGCAGGGAGAGAACGCCTGGCTCTGCTGCTGCGGTCATAAAAACAGTAACGAAAACGAGACCTGTGATAAATGCAAGCGGGAAAAGAGCTGGGAGCTGGAGAATGTAACAAGCGAAAAGCTCGCGGAGGTTAGCGACCGGCTTCAAAAGGACGAAACCGCTTATTTTGCTCACGATAAGACTAAATATACGCAGACAAAATACCTCGAAACGGAAGAAGAAGTGCAACGCAAGATTGAGCAATATGAGCTTGTAATGAAAAAAATCTCCGAGGAGGAGCGTAGGAGGGAAGGGTTGAAAACATGGATAATACCAAAGGTTTTGTTAACCCTTGCGGCGGTGTATCTGTTTGTATTTATTCTTCAATACCTGTACGAGTTTTTTGTAAAACGATAAATAATATACAGAAACGGAGCTGAAAAGATGCGCAGCTTTTCTTGCTAAAAAAAGAGCATATAATTAATTCGGCAATGCGGCAAACACCGCCTTGCTCTTTGTGCTTACGCAAGGAAGCTATAATTCTTTTCGCTGATAAGAAATAATGTCAGCCCATTAAGGATATGGGTGCAACCTGTTATTTTTATTAGCCGCGGGAATTAGCCTTCCTGCGGCTTATAAATATTTACGGGGGTAAAATTATGGCATTGATAAATATATCCGGTCTTACTTTTTCCTATGACGGCAGCTATGATAATATATTCGAGGATGTGAGCTTCCGGCTCGACACCGACTGGAAATTAGGCTTTATAGGCAGGAACGGCAGGGGAAAAACCACTTTTTTGAATCTATTGATGGGGAAACATGAATACAAGGGTAGCATTTCCTCAACCGTTGATTTTGAGTATTTTCCATATAAAGTAAAAAGCAAGCATGATAGCAAAAACACAATAGATTTAACAGAGAGCATATACCCAAGCTTTATGCTTTGGGAGCTATTACGGGAGCTTTCATTGCTTGAGGTGGAGGAGGAAGTGCTTTACAGACCGTTTTGCACCCTGAGCAACGGAGAGCAGACCAAGGTTCTGCTTGCGCTTCTGTTCCTTAAGGAAAACAATTTTTTATTGATAGACGAGCCGACAAACCATCTTGACAGGGAAGCCAGGAAAACGGTCAGTGATTATCTAAACACTAAAAAGGGTTTTATCTTAGTATCTCACGACAGGGCGTTTCTGGATAATTGCGTGGATCATATTCTGTCGATAAACAGAATGGGCATAGAGGTTGTTAAGGGTAATTTTGCCTCATGGTGGGCAAATAAAGAAAAGCAGGATAATTATGAGCTTAATGAAAACGAAAGGCTAAAAAAGGACATCAGGCGCTTGTCCTCCGCCGCAAAACAGGCTGCCGATTGGTCGGATAAGACCGAAAAAACCAAAATAGGCAGCAGAAATTCCGGAATAAAGCCGGACAAGGGTTATATAGGTCATAAAGCGGCAAAAATGATGAAGCACTCAATAAATATTAAAGCGAGGCAGCAGGAGGCTATAGAGAAAAAATCAGGGCTCCTTAGGAACATAGAAAGCGCACAGAGCCTGAAAATATCTCAGCTTACCTATCCTTCAAGCCGCCTTGCGGAGCTTGAAGGAATAAGTATTTATTACGGGGAAAGGCAGGTCTGCCGGGATGTCTGTTTTACCATTGAGCAAGGGGACAGAATTTCTCTTTGCGGCAGGAACGGCTCGGGTAAATCAAGCATTTTGAAGCTGATTTTGGGAGAACCGTTATCATATAAGGGAATGTTAAGGAAGGGAAACGGACTGGAAATATCCT
>CAZGJQ010000083.1:3738-8778 GCA_964525815.1 uncultured Oscillospiraceae bacterium | reverse complement strand
CGAGCTGAAGATATTCCTCATCCGAGCATACCCTTCCGTAGCTGATAAAACCGATAGGTTTCTCTCCAAGGCAAATCATCATGCCCCCGCATACATCCTCCTTTTTTTCGTCAAAGTAGCCGTCATTGTAATCAGCTTCAAACTCTTTGAGATTATCGGCGCATGAAGACGAGTAGGAAAGAATATTGGTCTTCATCCCCATATCGAATATTAATCTGCGTTCATTTAAAAGCGCTCTCCTGAGCAAAATATATTTCCCTTTTATCATAAGTTGAACCGCCTTCTAATAATCATTATATTATATAAAATAATATATAAAAAATCAAGATAATATCAAATATTTATAATGTAAATTCATTTATTTATTGTAAACATGAAAAAATAATAGTATAATAAAGGGTAAAAAAGGTTAATGTGCGGAATGGCAAATGCAAACAGGAAAGAAGGGTTGGAATGAAAAATATGTATTGGTCTGTACCATCCTTGCCATAAGCGGAGTGAAATAAGCTGATCAAGAAAGGAACCCTTATGAATTACACTATTCAGCAGATAACGTCCGAGGAAGAAGTAAAGGCTGCGTTTGAAATGGCGCTGCGTGCTTTTATGGAATTTGTGGCTCCGGTTTATGAAGACAGAGCGGTTAGAAAATTCAAGGCGGACACCGTTGAAAATAATGACTACATAAACAATTACATTACAAGCAGGCACCTGATGCTGGGAGCATTTGACGGCGAGCAGATAATAGGCATGATAACCGAGCGCGGAGGCGGGCATATTTCCATGGTCTTTACAGACAAGGAATATCAACGCCGGGGAGTTGCAACGGCGATAATGGAAAGAATGGTTGTCAGGCTTAAGCTTATGGGGCATAACAGGGTAACGGTCAACTCGTCTCGCTATGGACTGCCTTTTTACCGCAATTTCGGCTTTGTGCCTATTGATACGGAACAAAACAGGGAAGGTTTTATCTTTACGCCGATGGAATACTTCCCCAGCGAGCTCTGGGATGTCTACGACCGAAGCCGCAGGAAAACAGGCAAGATACATGAACGAGGCAGAAAACTCACGCAGGACGAGTACCATATTGTTGTTCATGTCTGGATAAAGAACTCAAACGGCGAATGGTTGATTTCAAAGCGTACGCCGAACAAGACGTTCCCGAATATGTGGGAATGCACCGGAGGCTCCGCGGTTATGGGAGACGATAGTATAACAGCCGCTGTTCGTGAGGTAAAGGAAGAGCTTGGAGTTGATTTACCGCCCGAAAAAGGCGTGCTTTTTAAGTCGATAATACGAGAAAATGAGTTTTGTCCGGATATTTGTGACATTTGGGTTTTCCATGAAGACATACCGCTTGAAAGCGTGGTTTTTCAGGAAAACGAGACCTGCGGCGCCATGTGGGCAAGCGAGGAAAAAATAAGAGATATGATTGGAAAAGGTGAATTCGTTGGAAAAGAGATTTTCTCTTATCTGGACGAGCTGCTTGAGCAATGGAAGATGAAGGTTCGAAAATGAAAACAATTGACCTAAGCTATGATATATCAGACAATATGCCCGTTTACTCCGGGGACGAGAGCGTTTTGCTCAAGAGGACAAAAAGCCTGAAAAAAGACTCTTATAACGCATATAAAATGAGCATGGGACTGCACTCGGGGACGCATGTGGATATCCCCCATCATCTTACCGCGGACGGGAGGCTTATAAGCACGCTGCCGCTCGAGAGATTTATGGGTAAAGGCGTTATTATCGACGCAAGAGGAAAGTCGGTAGTCAGTTACAAGCCGGAATTTGATGCTTTAATAAAAGAAAAGGACATTGTGCTAATATTCACTGCATTTGCTGACATGTATAAGGAGCCGGAAAAATACTTCGGACATCATCCGGTTATTGATGACGGGCTGTGCGGGTTCTTAATTGAAAAAAAGATAAAAATGCTGGGAATAGACATGCCCTCCCCCGATAACCCTCCCTTTCACATACACAAGAAGCTGCTTGAAAAGGATATTTATATCATAGAAAATATGGCAAACCTACAAACACTGCTGAATGCTCCTGCATTTGAAATTTTTGCCGTACCTTTAAAAATACAAGCTGAGGCAAGCCCGGTACGGGCTTTTGCCGTTTTAAATTGTGAAGATAGTTTTTAATTATAACATTGAAAAAGGACTGATATTATGCGAAATGCTGAAAAAACAATCGGTAATCTTATTGACAAGCAAAAAACTGCCCTTATAGGGTCAATTAACGAGGATGGCTACCCTAATATTAAGGCAATGCTCGCACCGAGAGTCAGGGAGGGTATAAGAATCTTCTATTTTACCACAAACACTCCTTCTATTAGAGTAAAGCAGTATTTTAATAACCCTAAGGCATGTATCTACTTTTGTGACAACCGTTTTTTCAGGGGTGTACAGCTCATTGGCACAATGGAGGTGCTGGAGGATAACCAGAGCAGGGAGCTTGTCTGGCGTGACGGAGACACTCTGTATTATAAAGGAATACACGACCCCGAATACTGCGTTCTAAGATTCACAGCTGAAAAAGGACGATATTACCACAGCTTCAAGTCCGAGGACTTTATGGTTGAGTAATATACTTAAATGAGTGAAAAGTGAGGATATTATGATAAGTTACATTAAAAATAAACCCGTACCGGTAAAAGCAATTGCAGACCTTCGTCAGTCTGTCGGCTGGAACCGTATGGAAAGCATAAACAACCAAAAATACGGCAGCTCGGCCGTTTTGAGCCGAGGTGAATTATGCTGGACGCACATATACATATCGAAAGAGGAGAGTATACGCTCGGGTGGATTGATGAATTCGTAAAAACAGCGGTTGCGAGAGAGCTTGATGAAATATGGCTTCTGGAGCATTGCTATCGCTTTGAGGAATTTGTTCCGATGTATGATGCTGTCTGCGTATATTCTGATTATATCGCCCAATGGCTTAATCGCAAGGCGGGCGTGCTGCGGTTTGACGATTATCTGCGGCTTGTTATGTCTGTACGGAAAGAAATGTATCCCATAAAAATCAAATTCGGGCTTGAGGTATGCTATTTTAAGGAATTTGAAGATCTGGTAAAAGCGCAAACCAACGGCAGGGATTTGGATTTTTTGGTCGGAAGCGTTCATTTTGTTGACAATTTCGCCTTTGACCACAAGCGTGAGCATTGGGACGGTGTTGACGTTGATAAGCTTTATCGCAGATACTTCGAAACGAGTATAGACCTTACGAAAAGCGGTATTTATGACGGAATAGCGCATCCGGACTGTATTAAACTATTCGGATACCGGTCTTCTTTTTCTCTTTTAACATATTATGAGGAGCTTGCGGCGACCCTTGCCGAAAACAATATGTACGCAGAACAAAACGGAGGAGCATCAAGACGTACCGGTGCGGAGCTTGGAATGAACCCGGATATGCTTGCCGCAATGAAACGGCACGGAGTAAAAATCCTTACGGCTTCCGATGCTCACCGTCCGGAGGATGTGGGAATGTATATAAACGAATTGGAGGAGTTAGTATGAAATGCCAATTCTTTATGATTAATTATTTATATTCAACAAAAGGTAGATAACGCTTATGATCCTCTCCGTATCACGAAGAACAAATCTAGCAAACCATTACTCCGACTGGTTTATGAACCGGCTGACTGCCGGGTATGTATTGATGCGCAATCCGATGAACCATGAGCTGGAGTTCGAAATGAAACTGGAGGGAATATTGTGAAAGAATCAATAACAAAAGTATTACCAATACTTCAATGCTATTGTGGTTCTAAAAATATAATACTTAATAAAGAGTATAAACTGTTTTTTTGCTCTGATTGTAAGAGAAAATATATGTTTGAAAATAATATCGTTCATTTTATTACAGAAGAAGACGAGCGTCCGTTTTGGTCTGAAGCTCTTGAAAGGTCATACAACGGAGTTGAATTCGATATGCAGTTAGGATATAACCAGCAACGAAAACAACTGGGTAATAATACGCCGATAGAGAGTTTATACAGTTTCCCGGAGCAGTTTTTTGACAGTATTGCTAAAAATAAAGGTATCATAATCGACCTTGCAAGCGGTCCATCGGGTTATTTTGCGCCACTTATCGATCGATTGGATAAAAATAGCTTGTTCATTGCTACAGATGCCTGCCCTACCTTAATCAAAGCACACTCAAGAGCAAATAAAACAAGTAATTTTTTAGTGTTTGACATTGATCTTGATAAGCCCCTACCCTTTAGGAATGATAGTATTGATGCCTTTTGCGGCAACCTTATAATGAATGTTGAGGAATACAAAAATTTGATTAAAGAAGCTTTTAGGGCACTAAAACAGGGTGGTAGCTATTCGGTTATTGAAGTCTTTTATGAAAAAGGCAGTTCTACATATGAATATTTGATTAATAAAGGAGCTGTGTATTCATCGATTGAAACATACATCAATTTTTGTAAAACCGTTGGTTTTTCATTGATAGACAGTAAGGTTATCGTAGAAAAAACAGGAAAAATAAATGAAAATGATTTATTGCCTCTTAATAATAATGATAAATGGCGGATACAAATCGTGCGTTTAAAGAAATAAGGCTTGGTGAATTATAATGATCCTCTCCGCTTCACGAAGAACCGATATACCAAACCATTACTCCGACTGGTTTATGAACCGGCTGACAGCTGGGTATGTATTGCCGCGCAATCCGATGAACCATGCGCAGGTCTCCCGAATTCCGCTGACGCCCGATATTGTGGACTGCATTGTGTTCTGGACAAAGGACGCAAAAAACATGCTGCCGCATCTAAAAAAACTTGATACAATGGGTTATAAGTATTATTTTCAGTTTACGCTTACTCCGTATGGCAACACGCTTGAACGCAATCTGCGTGGGAAGTCTGAAATCGAGGATACTTTCATAGAGCTTTCAAAGCGGATAGGAAAAGAGCGTGTCCTGTGGCGGTACGACCCGATAATACTGAATGAAGAGCTTGATATTGACTACCACAAGGAGCAGTTCGGGCGGTTGTGCGAAAAACTGTCGCCCTATACGGAG
>CAZGJQ010000083.1:0-3728 GCA_964525815.1 uncultured Oscillospiraceae bacterium | reverse complement strand
ATTTACTCAAAGCTTAAGACCGACCTGATTCGGGAGATAACAGCGGATGAAACCGCAGAAATTGCCTCTTTTATCGGTAAAACGGCAAAGGAATTCGGGGTTAAGGCGGTTGCCTGCTGCGAAAACAACCTTTCTCCATATGGAATTGAAGCAGCAAGCTGTATAGATAAAAATGTTCTGGAGAAGGTATGCGGATGCCCGCTCGATATTTCACAGGACAAGAATCAGCGTACCGGCTGCGGCTGTATGGAGAGCATTGACATCGGCGCTTACAACTGCTGCCCGAACCGATGTGTTTATTGCTACGCAAACGACAGCTCTGCCTCAACAATGCGGAGATTCAACTCACATAATCCACACAGCGGGCTCCTTATCGGCACGGTTTCGGATAATGAGAGAATAACCGACAGAAAAGTAAAGTCCCATAAAAAGAATCAAATCGAATTAATCTAAGAGGAAAAACATCATGAAGTATGCAGTTATTTCCGATATACATTCAAACCATATTGCGTTTGAGAAAGCATTAAATTATATAGATGATATTCATCCTGACTGTATTATTTTTCTCGGCGATTATGTTACCGACTGCCCGTATCCGCAAAAAACAATGAAGCTCCTGTATGAGTGCATAAGCAGATTTGAATGCCGTTTGATCAGAGGAAACCGTGAGGATTATTTAATCGACCACCGTAACAATCCGAACGACGGTTGGTGCTACGGTTCAAGTAAAGGTACGCTTCTGTATACATACGAGAATCTTACGAATGCGGATATTAATTTTTTTGCTTCCCTGCCTGTTTCGGACGAAATAACTGTTAAAGGTTATCCCTCTCTGCATATTTGTCACGGTTCACCCGAAAATACGCGGGAATGGATTAAAGACGATGACGAATTGATAAACAAATATACAAGGAGCATAAGAGCCGATTATCTGCTTTGCGGACATATTCACAGAAGCGCTGCTGCTTATGCAAACGGTAAAAAAGTAATATTCTGTCCGAGTTTGGGACTGTCGTCGGATAAAACCGGCAGCAGCTTTATTATGTTGGAATATAAAAGCGGCTTATCGAATACTGAAATATTTCCTATCGAATATGACCGCAAGGAACTTATCGCCGAGTTCTACGAAAGCGGGTTGCTCGAAAAGTCAAAAATCTGGGGCAAAAGCATTATCAAGCTGATTGAAGAGAAAACAGACTATCCCATGCAGTGCGTCAGGCTCGCATGGCAAAAATCAGAGGGCGATACAAGCATAAAAAACGGCATATTACCCGAAATATACTGGGAACAGGCAGCAAGAGAGCTTGGGATAATATGAAGATGAGATTTCCACACGCAGAGCTTTTTAGCTCAACCCTTAAGCGAATCCTTTCAAAGACAGAGTTATTGTTTTATACAATAAAAGCATTATAATAAAATTGTCGGCCGACCAAAATATTTTTGGAGGTATTTGTATGGAACTGAAACTCGGAGCGGCAATAAAAAGGCTGCGTACCGAAAAAGGAATAACACAGGAGGAGCTTGCGGAATATGCGGGGGTGTCGTTCCAGGCTGTGTCGAAATGGGAGACAGGCACCACCATGCCTGACATAGCTCTGCTGCCAAAGCTCGCCGTTTTTTTCGGTGTAACCATTGACCGCTTGTTTGCCGTTGATACGGATGATGAGCTTGAGCGAATAGATTATATGCTTGACAACGATAAGATTACAGACGAAAATTTTGCGTATGCAAAGCGCGCGCTTGATTTGATATTGAACGATAACGAAAACGATGTCAGCGCTTTAAAGCGATATGCAAGGCTGTATCTGTATAAAAACAATCGGGATAATCTTGCGGCAGGGCGTATGCTTGAAAAAGCAATATCTCTCTCCCCACTTGACGAGGAATTGTACGAGCTGTACAGGCAAGTCAGGGGAGGCGCCAGCTACACCGCAAGAAGCGGTAACGATTGGTTTATCAGAGTATGTGAGCCTTATGCGGAAAAATACCCGTCAAATATTAAGCTCAATAGGATGCTCATTGAAGCTTACATTGAGATGCGTTACTTTGACCGTGCGCTTGATATGATTGACAGAATCAAAGAAACCGATAAGAGCGGTATGCCCGAACTTTACAGAGGCGATATTGAATTTGTAAAAGGGAATACAGCAGAAGCTCAGAAAATCTGGGATACTGCGGATAAAAACGATACTCTGCTTCAATACGAGGCAGGCGAAAGGTACAGCAAGCTGGGCGATTACGACAAAGCTGTTGAATGCTTTGAGAACTCGTTCACCGCTGCAAAAGCACCCCGTGATTTATCATCGACATATTCGCTTGCTTTTTTATACACCAAACTCGGAAAATACCAAAAAGCGATCGATATGTGGCAGCGTATTCTTAATGTGTTGGCAAGCGACTGGAATATAACCGACGGCACCCAAGCCGATTGGCCGAGGCAGGAGATTGCCAAGCTCAGAGATAAGCTATGAAATAAAAAAGCTCCACATAAATAATTGTCACTTTTGCATTGGAATTACTTTGTCATTGGACTTTATCATAAGACCTTTCTTAGTGTTAAGCATGAGAATAACTGGCTCAGTTATAATATAAAACAAGGTGTTAGAGCATATCTCCAATACCTTGTTTTCTCTTCGTATATCAGACATGGGCATTAGCTATTTATAAAGCTAATCTATTGCTTAGTTGTGTTTTGTGTATAGGCGTAGGAAGCGATTAGTGCGGTCAGAGGAGCGGCAAAAACAAGCGCTGTTGTACCTGCTATTGCTACTCCGATTTCTATAGCGATTAAATCCATACTAATTAGCTGAATAAACTCAACATTATATATCCAAAACAAAAATAAGGTAATAAAAAACCCTCCTGTAAATGCTAAAATCAATGTATTAGCCATAGTACCGGTGATATCCCTTCCGATTCTGTAGCCGGAAAGAAACAATGTTTTTTGATCAGCATTCGGGTTTAGCTCATGAATCTCGGCAACACTGGAAGCAACTGAAACGGAGACATCCATTACTGCTCCCAAGCAGGAAATAAGTACACCCACAAACAGCAAATGACGAATTTGAATATCTGTGTGCTGTGCTATAACAACAAGGGTTTCTATAGCATCAACATTATATCCCGTAATGTGCAACAACCCGCTTAGTATAATAAACATTATGCCAGACAGTATAACACCTATTGCCGTTGCATATATTGACACCTTAGCCTTTTTTGTAAAGCCGTTAAGTGAGATTAACGAAACAATTATAACGGGTATCATAGTTATTATTGATGCAAAAATAGGGGAATTCCCCATCGTAACCATAGGAATTAAAAAGAATATAATCATGACAAAGGTGAAAACAAGCGCAAAGGCAGACCGCCATCCTTTATTACCACCAAGTGCTATAAGTAAAAGGAAAAACACAATTATAATAAATATGATAGTTCTGCTGCGGTCGTAATTATATACCGTAGCAATATAATAATCATCCGTCGGTTGATCAACACAGACTATGAGGTTTTGTCCTTCTTTTGCGAAAACACTATACGATACCGTCAATCGATTATTTATTACTGTAGTCTCGCCCTTATGAGCACCTGTCAGAAACAGAATCTCCAGCTCCTGAACGCCATATCGTATACCTTCTGAATTAACAAAAACATCCTGCGATTTAACTTCAATTACTTTTACTCTTTGGTAGGAAATATTATCGGTGTTTATACCCTTATATTGGCTGGGA
>CAZGJQ010000082.1:0-8930 GCA_964525815.1 uncultured Oscillospiraceae bacterium | reverse complement strand
ATGAAATTATAATACCGCAGATTATCGTCTGCGTTTTTGCTTTGTTCCTTGATTGTGCTGCTCTTGTTTTATAAGCAACCCGGTAACCCGTAAAATAGCAGGCTATGTAACCGCCGAAAAGGAACGCCGTTATTGTAACCACCCCCATTAACGGGTAGATAATATTAACAAGATAAGAGGCGTCTGCCTTCAGCTCGGATATACTCGGTGTTTTTATAAAAAAGGATACTATCGTCCTGCCTATAAACGGGAACAGAGATGCCAAATACAGGGTAATGGTATATATACATATATTAAATAAAAAACCGTTCATTTTGTTTTCGTTCAAGCTTATCACCGCTCTCTATTTTTAATAATACGACATATTATACACCAATTTAGAAAAAAACGCAATAAATACTTCGCATTATCTTGACAACGAGTTAAGCGGTAAAGTATAATTATGGCATAGGTAAAGGAAAGACAAAAAAAGGAGCGAAAAATGAGCTTTGTTTATTCGGTATACGAGCGATTAAAAAGGAACATTGAAAAGGTTGTGATAGGCAAGGGGGAGGTTATAGACCTTGCCGTAATTACACTGCTCTGCGGGGGACATATGCTGGTTGACGATGTGCCCGGGACGGGCAAGACCCTGCTGGCGAAAACGCTTGCTTCATCAATAAACTGCGATTTTAAGCGTATACAGTTTACGCCCGACCTTCTGCCGTCTGACCTGACCGGTGTTAATTATTTTGATATGAAGAACTCGGTGTTTGAGTTTATTCCCGGTCCCGTTTTCACTAATATACTGTTAGCTGATGAAATAAACCGCGCCACTCCCAAGACGCAGTCGGGGCTGCTGGAGAGTATGGAGGAGCGGCAGGTTACGGTGGAGGGTAAGACATATAGGCTGGACACCCCCTTTTTTGTGATAGCAACCCAGAACCCGATAGAAAGCATGGGCACCTTCCCGCTGCCCGAGTCTCAGCTTGACAGATTTCTGGTCAAGACGGAAATGGGTTATCCCTCCCGTGAGGAGAGTAATCTAATTATAAGGAACAACAGCGGTGGGCAGAATACCGTTGAGGCGGTATTGTCTAAAAAGGATGTTGGGGACGCTACACATGAGCTGATTTCTGTTTATGCCCATGACGATATAATCGATTATATCAGCAGTATTACAGAGGCAACCAGAACGCACGGAGAGGTTCTGCTCGGGGCAAGCCCCAGAGCGGGAATTCATCTTTTAAGGGTTGCCAAGGGATATGCCGCCATGCAAGGAAGGAGCTATGTGCTTCCAGACGATGTAAAAAGAGCCGCCGAACCTGTGTTGTCCCACCGATTGGTGCTCTCAAACGCCGCCCGTGTAAAAAAATCGCTTGACAAGGCTGTTATCCGGGAAGTTCTTGAAAAGGTTCCGGTTCCCACCGAAGCTATATTTGACGGACGGTCATGAGCCGGGTAATGACGTTCATCGAATCGGCGGTACGCTGGATGCACGCCTTTTTCAGCTCCACCGTATTCATTTATATAACACTTTTTCTCCTACTTGCTTTGCTTTTATATCTCTTCTACAGGCTGCTCTTGGTTGTTCGTACAAAAATGATAGAGCGTCTGGTCTATACACGCAGCTTTTCCGAGACTGGAGTGCATGCGGGGGATACTGTTCTGTTGACCGAGGTTGTTTACAACCCGACCTTTTTCCCGCTCCTGTATATTGACGTGGGCTGTTATGTAAGCACAGGGCTGGAGATTGACGGCGTAACCGCTCAAACACAGGAGGGGCTGCAATACTTTACCAGTCGTTTTCATCTGTCTCCATACACTAAGATAACCCGCACGCACAGGGTGCGGTGCGGTGTAAGAAATCATTACAGGCTGGACAGCATAGAGATTTTTTCGGATAAAAGATTTATTTATCAAAACGCTCCCGCCGAGCTGTTTGTATACCCCGAGTCGCTTTCTGACGGCGGAGTTGTACAGCCGAGGCTAAACGCCTTGGGTAACGCTTTGTCAAGAAACCGCTTTATCAGGGATCCGTTTCAAATATCCGGGATTCGCAACTATCTGCCCGGCGACCCCTTCAGCAGCATAAACTTTAAGGCCTCCTCCCGTTATATCCGCAGGGGGATAAGAGAGCCGGTTGTGAACAACCCCGATTTTACTTCTCAGCTTAATATTATGGTTTATATGAACTTTTCCGTACCGAGGTTTCTTGCGGCAAAGACCGAGGAGAACCTGAGGCTGCTGGAGGTAGGGCTGTCTTATTCCGCCGGGATTATTACCGAAGCGGTCAGACAGGGCGGCAAGGCGGGGTTTGCCGCCAATTCCAGAGGGTACGACGGTGTTTTCTCCGGTCGTTATCCGCCGGCGGCGGGCAACATGCATATGCTGGATATTTTCAGGAGCATGGCTATGCTTGCTCCCTTTGAGGGAATGGACTTCGTTGCTATGCTGGACCGTGATATAAACGCCGGGATGCTTGATACCGATATTTGCATAATCACCTTTCATGTCGATGCGGAGCTTGACGAGAGGATTAGGCTTTTTCAAAGGTTCGGTAGGGGAGTAGATGTGATACTGCTGAGATAATCAGCCGAGAAAAAGAGGCTTTTTTATGAAAAAGCAAAAACTAAAGAACAGCGTCTTGCTTTTACTCACCGTTTTTTCCGGAACGGCTTTTTTTGCATGCCTTCAGTTGCTGCTTAAGAACGGCGGTAAAGCAATTATAGCGGGCTTTTCCTTTACGGGAATGATTCTGAGCGGTATTTTGCTGTATTTATGTGTAAAAAAACTGTATAAAAGGTTTATAAGCGGAAAGCTTTTTAAAGCGTTTTCCGACAGGCTGAAAAGACTCTTTGATTATCTGCGCAGGGTTGTAAAAAGCATGTCCGAGAAGCTGGGCACCCGGCGGAAACGGGTTTTTATAAAGGGGAAGGATAAGCGGGAGTTCGTTCTCGCCGAGCTGATAAGGCAGAGCAGGGAAGAAAGAAAAAGGAAAAGAAAAAAGGCTCCTCGCCTTCCCAAGTGGAGCGAGCTTGAGACCAACAGACAGCGGGTGCGTTATATATATGCGGTGTTTCTGTTAAGGCAGAGTAAAAGAGGCGTTTCAATCAATCCGGCAATGACCCCGAGCGACATTGCCGAGGGTCTTGCGGAGGAAGCTGACAAGAGCGGACTCTTTGAGCATTATAACGAGGTACGCTATACGGATGAAAAAGTGCCGGTATCGGGCAAGGTTGTCAAGGAGCTCTTGCTTATTATAAAAAAGGATAAGAAAAGAGGCTGAGAGTGGAGGGCAGTGTGAGCAATCAATTTTCCAGAACCGGCATTGTATTGGGCGGGCAAGCTATGGAGCGGTTATCCGAGGTTAGGGTTGCCGTTTTCGGATTGGGCGGCGTGGGCGGTCATGCCGCAGAGGCGCTGATAAGAAGCGGGATTGGCATACTCGATATTTTTGACAGTGACAGGGTATGCCTGTCTAACCTAAACAGACAGATTATAGCCACCCATAGCACGATAGGCGAATACAAGGTTGATGCCGCAAAAAAACGGCTGCTCGACATTAATCCGAGCGCCGTTATAAACACAAGCAGGGTTTTTTATCTGCCCTCAAATGCGGATGAATTTGATTTGTCCGTTTATTCCTATGTCGTGGACGCAATAGATACCGTAACCGCAAAGATAGAGCTTGTGCTGCGCTCTCAGGCGGCAGGAGTGCCTATTATAAGCTGCATGGGCACGGGCAACAAGCTACGACCGGAGCTGCTTGAAATTGCGGATATTTACTCAACCACGGTCTGCCCGCTTGCCAGGGTCATGCGGAATGAGCTAAAAAAAAGGGGCGTCCGTTCCCTGAAGGTGGTATACTCAAAAGAGCCGCCCGTAAGGCGGCAGGATATCACGGAGCAGGAGGACAAAGTCCATCCCGCAAGAAGGCAGATACCCGGCAGCACCGCCTTTATACCCGCCACGGCCGGACTTATTATTGCGGGCGAGGTGGTAAGGCATATTGCGGGGGTTAATTAAAGTAAAAATTTCTTATTCTTCAATTAATAAAATAAATTAAGCTAATAAATACATGTATTCGGCGATTTTTTGACCCATAAATTCAACAACAGCTACACCGTCATGATACTTTGCATAGATTGCTTCAAGCTGCTCAAGCGGCAGACTATGCTCTACCCACTCTGCAACGCTGTTCTCATAAAGCCAATCAAGCGTGTAATATGCTTTATTGTGATAAACGCAAAAATCATTCTTCCAAGCCATGTTTATTAAATCGATTTCCTCCTCCGTCAACTCGTCACCGTCATTAAGAAAGAATGTTCTTTGTTGCTCTTCTGTACAAAAAGACAATAGATCACATCCGTTTATATTTATTCTGTTTTTTTCAACACTCTCAGGGCTAATATTAAACCAAAATATCATTTGAATCATATTATAGCCCTCGCAAACTGGAGACATGTTATCTATAAGAACATTGCCTTTACTGAAAGTCAGGTTATATTCTTTTGTGTCTGCTTCATCAGGAAGAAAAGCACTGTCTAAATAACCATGGAACAAAAAGTTATGGCACTTACAACCGGATTCCTCGTTTGTAAGGCACATAAGACTATCGTATCCTACCGCTTTTCCGTCATATACAGTAAAACGCTCGGTTTCGGCATCAGTACCGCTGAACTGGTAAAGCCAATATGGAACACCGCTCATTTCACTTTCATCATAAACCGTAGAACTTTCTGTTGAGGTGTTGTCGTGTTCGCTTTCGGTAGTAACGATGGCGCTCGTTTCTGAGCTATACTCAATGTTAGTTTTAGCGCACGAGATAAGTAAAAGTGTTAATATTAGCATTAATACAGCTAGCCTTTTCATAATTTCGCTCCTTAAAAAGTTTGCAGGTATATGTTCTACTTCTAATAATGGCAAAAAAAGCACAAAAAGTTTCATCAAAACAAAGTTTATATAAAAACTTCGGCGGGAGCACACAACTGCTCCCGCCGGATTTTATGCTCTTTTTATTCCGAAAACAACGGGGTTGAGAGGTATCGCTCGCCGGTGTCGGGGAGAATGACAACAATATTTATATCATTTTTGCTGTATTCCGCCCGTTTTGCCACCTCTGCGGCAGCCCAAAGAGCGGCGCCGGAGGAGATTCCGACAAGCATCCCGTCCGATTTGGACAAGGCACTACCCATGCTGAAGGCATCCTCGTTCTTTACCTTTATAACCTCGTCATAAACAGAGGTGTTTAGAACATCGGGTACAAACCCTGCGCCTATGCCCTGTATTTTATGCGGTCCCGCCTTACCGCCGGTAAGGACAGGGGAGTCGAACGGCTCGGCGGCAATAACCTTGATATTCGGGTTCTTCGATTTTAAGTATTCACCCGCACCGGTAATGGTTCCGCCCGTGCCTATGCCCGCAACCAGAATATCGATTTTACCTTCCGTGTCCTCCCATATCTCCGGTCCGGTAGTGCGGCGGTGTATTTCCGGGTTAGCGGGGTTTGTAAACTGACCGGGTATAAAGGAATTGGGCAGCTCTTTTGCCAGCTCCTCCGCCCTTTCAATCGCTCCCTTCATGCCCTTAGCACCCTCGGTAAGCACCAGCTCGGCTCCGTATGCCTTAAGCAGACTGCGGCGCTCAACGCTCATGGTCTCGGGCATGGTCAGAATGATTCTGTATCCCCTTGCCGCCGCCACCGCCGCTAAACCGATTCCGGTATTCCCGCTTGTGGGCTCGACAATTACCGAGTTGGACGTAAGCATCCCCTTTTCCTCGGCGTCCTTTATCATGGCGAGAGCGATTCTGTCCTTAACGCTTCCCGCTGGATTAAAGCTCTCCAGCTTACCGAGTATATTTGCCTTTAATCCCTGCTTTTTCTCAAGCCCTGTGAGCCGTATCAGCGGTGTTTTCCCGATTAACTCGGTTAAATTGTTATAAATCCTTGACATAATAGTCTACCTCCTAAACTATATAAAACATATATGAATACAATGTAATACTATTATATACCGATTTTCTCCGTTTGTCAATAGGTTTTGTTGACAAAAACAAAAAAAAGGGTATAATACATATAAATATAGTATGTGATTATGGAGTGAAAAATGAGAATCTCGTCAAAAGGCAGATATGCGCTGGCTTCGGCGGTACGGCTGGCAGCCAGTTATAAGAGCGGGGAATACGTAACTGTTATAAGTGTATCGGAAGAGCTCGGCATATCCAAAATATATTTAGAGCAGGTTTTTTCCCTTCTTAAGAGGGGAGGCATTGTTTTTTCCGCCAAGGGTGCGCAGGGCGGGTACAGGCTGTCGGGACCTCCGGAGGAAATCACGGCATATGATGTGTTGCTTGCCGTAGAGCAGTCCTTGTTTGAAAAAACGGCGGATACGGTGAACGGCAGCGCTCCAGAGATTGAGAGAGCAATGCAAAGCCTTGTTTTTAATAGGGCGGACACAGCACTTATGGAGTCGTTAACAAGCGTTAGCCTTGCTATGCTTGCCGAGGAAGCGGGCAGGAATAAAGCAGACTCGGCAAATATGTTTTATATATAATGATAAGCAAATAATATACGAAAATAGGACTATGGTAAAACCACAGCCCTATTTTTTTGACTATTTTATTCGTAATCCACAACGCTTACCCAGCGGAGCAGCAAATCCCGTTCCTCGGGTCTGCCCTTGACCGATTGCGAAGCGGCAACAATGGGAATCCATTTCTGAACATACTGCATTGCGGTATCGCTCTTCTGGCAGAACAGCTTAAGATACTGGTTTGCCGTTTCGGTCTCCCCGGAGAGCCAGAACAGCAGGAAGGTTCTGGCGGCATCCGCGCTTGCGTTGCCCTGAGTAACATGCGACCAGTCGATTGTGTAGGGAACACCTTCGGGGTTTATGATTATATTGCTCGGATTAAAGTCTCCGTGGCAGACCTTGTCGTGTGTAGGCATGCTCTCCAGCCATGTGTGCAGCTCATATCTTGTAGTTGCATCCAGCGTTGTCTGACTGATTTTACGATTCATTTTATCCTTGAGCTTGTTGAGGAGGGGCGCCTTTTTGTTATGAATATCCAGCTGTAAATTAACAAAAAGATCAAGATACTCGTCACGCTTCTCGGGGCTTTTCTTCATAATAGTCTCAAGCGTTTCACCCTCGATGTACTCGTAAACAATAGCCCATTTTCCGTCAACCTTACTTACCTCTATAAGCCTTTGAACATTGAGTCCGGTTTCCTCCACTCTTGCCTGATTAAGCGCTTCGTTGAGAATGTCCGACTTGGAGAAGTTCTCATTAAAAACCTTAATTGCGTAATCGCCGTCCCGGTAGATGGTTTTTGTAGGTCTTTTTGCGATGATTTTATCAAGTTTCATTTGCAACTCTCCTTATTATTTGTAACCAGTTCTTTATTTTGCGGAGCCATAATAGGCGTTAAGATACATTTGCTTGATCTCGCTCATGAGCGGGTAACGGGGATTTGCTCCCGTGCACTGGTCGTCAAACGCCTGCTCGGTCATTTCGTCCAGCCTTTCCAGATAATCCTTCTCGTCAATGCCGTAATCCTTAACCGACATTTTAATACCAAGCTCCTGCTTAAGGGCGTTTATGGCCGAGATAAGACCCTCCAGCTTTTCGCTGTTGTTTTCACCCTTGATTCCGATTGCATCCGCAATTTCAGCATAGCGTGCAAGCGTGTGCGGGTGTGTGTACTGGGAGAAGGTACCCATTTTAACCGGGGCTTCGGAGGCGTTGAAGCGGATAACCTCCTCAATCATCAATGCATTTGCGATTCCGTGCGGCAGATGATGGAAGGCGCCCAGCTTATGCGCCATGGAGTGGCAGACGCCCAGGAAGGAATTTGCGAACGCCATACCCGCAATGGTTGCTGCGTTTGCCATCTTTTCCCTTGCCTCAACATCCTTTTGCCCGTTATCGCAGCATCGGGGAAGATAATCAAAGATAAGCTTAATCGCCTTAAGGGAAAGAGCGTCCGTGTAGTCGGTCGCAAGCATTGAAGCGTATGCCTCGAGCGCATGGGTGAGCGCATCGATTCCGGAGGCGCTGGTAAGCCCCTTAGGCTGGTTCATCATAAGATCGGTATCCACAATAGCCATATTCGGCATAAGCTCATAATCGGCAAGCGGATACTTGACTCCGGTTTTCTCGTCTGTGATAACCGCAAACGGAGTAACCTCGCTTCCGGTTCCGGAGGTGGTGGGAACGGCTATAAAATAAGCCTTCTCTCCCATCTTGGGGAAGGTATAAACCCTCTTTCTTATATCTACAAAGCGCATTGCCATGTCCATAAAGTCTGCATCCGGATGCTCGTACATGACCCACATTATTTTAGCCGCATCCATAGCGGAGCCGCCGCCGAGTGCTATAATGCAATCCGGCTCAAACGCCTGCATTGCCTTTGCGCCTTCCTGTGCGCAGCCCAGCGAGGGATCGGGAGCAACATCAAAGAAGGTGGTGTGAGTAATGCCCATTTCATCAAGCTTGTCAGTTACCGGCTTTGTGTAGCCGTTCTTGTAAAGGAATTCGTCGGTTACGATAAAGACCTTCTTTTTACTCAGCACATTCTTAAGCTCGTCAAGCGCAACGGGCAGGCAGCCTTTTTTGATATAGACCTTGTCGGGGGTTCTGAACCAAAGCATATTCTCTCTCCTCTCGGCAACCGTTTTAATATTTATCAAATGCTTAATCCCTACATTCTCGGACACCGAGTTGCCGCCCCAGGAGCCGCAGCCCAGGGTGAGCGAGGGCGCCAGCTTGAAGTTGTAGAGGTCACCTATGCCGCCGTGCGACGAGGGGGTGTTGAGCAGTACACGGCAGGTTTTCATCCTTTTTGTGAACTTATCCAGCTTTTCAGGTTCGTTAATCTCATTGAGATATACCGAAGCGGTATGTCCCAGTCCGCCGTCCTCAATAAGCTGTGCAGCCTTGTCAAGC
>CAZGJQ010000081.1:0-9032 GCA_964525815.1 uncultured Oscillospiraceae bacterium | reverse complement strand
AAATGCACCCGAAAAGGTGCATTTTTTATAATACATTATCTTAAGCTCCACACGATTCCAATTACAGAGCAGCCGAGATGTATTCCCAAAACAGGTCCGAGCTGCCTGCATTCCACCCTTGCTTCCGGAAAAATGCGGCGTACCAGCCTGTAAACCGTTTCTATTCGCTTTGAGAGCACCATATAGTGAATGATGATATTTGCCGCACTCTGCGGGATCCCGAGCAGCATTTTTTTTAATCGGTCACTGCTGCCGAGTGCCGTATCCTCTGCGACTATAGTCCCGTTATGGAGCTTTAGCATCGGTCTTCGGTTGAGAACCGTACCCACCGATTTCCTCACCGCTCTCAATCTGTTACTGCTCCGTAAAGCGGACAAATTATCCACCGTAAACCGGACGGATATTGACGGAATGTATTTATAAACGCCCCCTACTATTTCCTCCAAGGTCATTCCCGACATAGCCAGCAGTCTTGCTCTTTTTACCAGCAAATACATTCCGCCGGCGGTAAGAGAGGAATCAATAACCTCCACCCTGCCGCCGCTCAACCTTTTTTTTGCCAGAACGGCATTATAATATGCGCTGCTCAGCCTTGAGGAAATGGTTATGCAGATAATCTCATAGCCCTTACGAACAAGCAGTGAAAAAGCGTCCAAAAAATCCTTGACCTCAGGCTGCTCGGTATCGGTTAATGTCTCAGGAACAGCAAGTAAACGGGAAAAATCTCCGAAAAAATCGGAGTAGGTCTCCTTATAAACCCTGTCGCCGATGGAATAGTTCTGCGGGACAATACGCACTCCGTATGCCGCCGCCTCTCTTTTACTCATACAGACGGTGCTGTCGGTTACAATGGCAACCATTATACCTCTCCTATCTTCCTGAACTTCCTGTATCGCTCCTCCAGCATTTCCTCAAGCTTTTTTCCCTTGTTTGACGTAGATTTATATTGCTCGAGCGTTTTATTAAGCAGCTCGGCTATATTCCCGTATACGACCGAAAAATCGTTGTTTTCCTTAATAATCCTGTCCACCGCACCGAGATTGTACAAATCCTCGGCGGTCATCTTCAGACATTCCGCCGCTTCCTTTATCCTCTTTGTGTCCTTCCACAATATGCTTGCGCAGCCCTCCGGTGAAATAACCGAGTAAACTGCATTTTCGAGTATCCATACCTCATCGGCGACCGCAAGCGCCAAAGCACCTCCGCTTCCGCCCTCTCCAATAAATATAGAAATTATCGGTGTTTTTAGCGTCATCATCTCATAAAGATTCTCGGCTATCGCGTGCCCCTGACCTCTGGACTCCGCTCCCACTCCCGCAAACGCTCCCGAGGTGTCTATAAAGCAGATTACCGGACGGGCGAACTTCTCGGCAAGCTTCATCTGCCGTAAAGCCTTACGATAACCCTCCGGATGCGCCTGCCCGAAGTTGCGGGCTATTTTATCCTTGGTGTCGTGTCCCTTTTCCAGCCCGATAACCGTAACAGGCATATCTCCGAGCATCGCAATACCCGCCATAACCGCAGCGTCGTCCCCATGTCTGCGGTCTCCGTGCATTTCCATAAAATCGGTAAAAATATGCTGTATAAAATCGGAGGAGGTCGGTCTTCCTTTGGCTCTGGCTGTCATAACATTATCATAAGCCGCCATTATGCTTTACCTCCGGAATGAATTCTTAGTAGCTTCACAAGATATTCCTTCTGTACCCTACGGTCAACAATGTCGTCCAAAAAACCGGTGCTCAGCAGATACTCGGCACGTTGAAAATCGGATGGCAGCTTCTGCCGCATGGTCTGCTCAATAACCCTCGGACCCGCAAAGCCTATAAGCGCATTAGGCTCGGCTATTATTATATCCCCCTGCATGGCAAAGCTTGCGGTTACCCCTCCGGTTGTGGGATTAGTAAGCACCGCTACATAAAGGTTCCCGGCATCACTGTGATTCTTAACCGCTCCGCTGACCTTAGCCATTTGTAGCAGCGAAAGAATACCCTCCTGCATTCTCGCTCCTCCCGATACGGTAAAGCCTATTACCGGAAGGCTTTTTTTTGTCGCATATTCAAAGAGCCTGGTTATTTTTTCTCCCACAATCCGACCCATGGAGCCCATAATGAATCTCGGCTCCATAACAAAAACAGCACAGGGAAGCCCTCCGATATCACAAACACCGGTTATAACCGCCTCGTTTTCCCTGCTCTCTTTTCTTGCCCTGTCAAGCTTGCTGTCGTATTCGGGAAACGCTATCGTGTTGGTGGATGTAAGATTTTTATCGTGCTCGTCAAAGCTCCTTTTATCCGCAATCAGCTCAATCCTCGCTCGGGCACCTATTTTGAAATAATGAGAGCATGCCGGGCAAACACCGCAAAGCTCGTTTACCTCGGTCTTGAAAAAAGCCTTTTTGCAGGACGGACAGCTTATACACAGCTCAGGCGGTATGTTAGCCTCAGGCGTTTTTGTCTCCTTTTCTCCTGTTTCGAGCTCGTTTTCCGGTTTTTTGAACAGATATTTGGTAAACATAGTATCTTATATATAATCCTTTCTTGACAGAAAGTCCGTGGTATACCTTCCGGTTAAAAACTCCGAATCAGACAATATTTCCAGATGTAATTCGGTGTTGGTCTGTATCCCCTCCACCACAAGCTCGCATAATGCGGCTCTCATCTTCCTTACAGCTTCCTCACGGGTTTTTGCATACACTATGAGCTTGCCGATAAGCGAATCATAGAAGGGAGGTATCTCGTAATCCTGATACACTGCGGTGTCAAAGCGAACCCATGGTCCTCCGGGAAAATGCAGGAGCTTGATTCTTCCGCTGGACGGACGGTAGCCGTCGAGAGGATCCTCTGCGTTTATTCTGCACTCTATCGCATGACCGCAAATCGGAGTGTTTTTCTCGGTGAAATCAAGCTCGTTGCCTGCCGCCGCCCTTATCTGCCACTTGACCAAATCTATTCCTGTTACCATCTCGGTTACGGGATGCTCGACCTGAAGACGGGTGTTCATCTCCATGAAATAGAACCTGCCGTCCTTGTCAAGTAAAAATTCAATCGTACCCACTCCTACATATTCTACCGATTTTGCAGCTCTACGGGCAGCCTCGTTCATTGCTTTTCGCAGCTTGGGGGTAACCGAAGCGGACGGGCTTTCCTCTATTATCTTTTGGTTTTTGCGTTGAACCGAGCACTCCCGTTCTCCGAGGCATACTACATTCCCCTGCTTATCGCATATAAATTGAACCTCGATATGCTTTACCGGAAATAAGTACTTTTCGAAATAAACCTCACCGTCGCCGAACGCGCTTTTTGCCTCCGCTCTTGCGGATAAAAACGCCGGTTCAAGCTCGACCTCATCGTTAACAATACGGATTCCTCTGCCCCCGCCCCCCGACCTTGCTTTTATCATAATCGGGTACCCTATAAGGTCGGCCTCGCTCCTTGCCTTGTCGATGCTCTTTATAATATCGCTGCCCGGAATAACCGGAACACCTGCATTCTTCATGGTTATGCGGGCTTCGTTTTTATCTCCCATTTTTGAAATAGTGTCGCTTGACGGACCTATAAACGCCACCCCGCACTGCTCGCACAGGGATGCAAACCTAGCGTTCTCGGACAAAAGCCCGTAGCCGGGATGAATTGCAGTCGCTCCGCTCGCAACCGCAACGGTAAGTATTGCGCCCATGTTAAGATAGCTGTTTTTCAGCAGCGCCGAGCCTATACAGTAGCTCTCGTCCGCAAGCCCTACATGCATGGCTGTGCTGTCCGCCTCCGAAAAAACAGAAACGGTCGCAATGCCCATCTCCTTACATGCTCTTATTATACGCACGGCTATTTCGCCGCGGTTTGCTATTAGTATTTTTGAAAACACTGTTAATTACCTGACCTGTTCATTACATTTGATACATCAAGCTTCATCCACAACGGCAAAGGAAAACTCTCCGCTCATGCAGAGCCTTCCGTCCACAAACGCCTTGCCCTCCACGAAGCTGAATGCGCCGACCTGACGGGTTAGCGTGCAAACCAGTTCAATTTTATCGCCCGGTCTTATTTTGTTCCTGAATTTAACCTTGTTGATTCCTGTGAAGAGAGGGGTTTTACCTTTCATCTTATCAGCAAAAAGCACACAGCAGGTCTGTCCCGCCATTTCGCACTGAATAACCCCCGGTACAATCGGATTGCCCGGAAAATGTCCCTGCAAAAACCATTCGTCGCCCTTAACCGTATAAATGCCATGCGCCGTTCCGTTCTCATCAAGGTAGGCGCTGTCTATCAGCAGCATAGGCTCACGATGCGGTAAAATCTCTTTAATCTCCCGTTTGTTCATCTCGGTAACCCTACAATCTTAGTATATAGTAAAGAGGGTCTGTCCGTATTCGACAATCTGCTCGTTTTCCACGCATATATCCGCTATTTCACCATCTGCTTCGGCGGTGATTTCGTTCATAAGCTTCATTGCCTCGATAATACAGAGCACATCACCCTTCTTGACCTTATCCCCCACCTTAACAAAGGGAGCGCTTTCGGGCGAGGGTGCCGAATAGAACACTCCTGCAAGCGGAGAGTTTACCTCCTTTAAGCCGCTGAAGCTGTAGCCGTTCTTTTTTTCGTCCTTTTCGCTTTTCTTAGGCTCGGCTTTTTCGATCTGCGGAGCCTGCACAACCGGCGCTACCGGATTTGTGCTCAGAGCATCAGCCGCACCGTTTTCCTTTTTAAGACTGATTTTTAGCTCGCCCTCGGTAATTTCGATTTCACTCAAGCCGTTCTTGCTCATTATTTTGGCAAGTGCTTCTATTTGTTTTATATCCATGCTGCATTCCTTTCCGTAAGGGATATTATAATACTATACCCT
This sequence comes from uncultured Oscillospiraceae bacterium, assembly GCA_964525815.1. GTDB lineage: Bacteria > Bacillota > Clostridia > Oscillospirales > CAG-382 > UBA1049. The sequence continues at coordinate 4,190 of CAZGJQ010000081.1, read as the reverse complement.
TTTTAATGCTATACAAGCGTTATGTCCGCCGAAACCGAAGGAGTTGGACAGCACAAAGTCCACCTCAGCCTTCCTTGCCTGATTAGGAACATAATCAAGGTCGCAATCCTCATCCGCAATCCTATAACCTATTGTCGGGGGAATAAAGCCCTCCCCGAGCGCCAGCGCTCCCGCAATCACCTCAGCGGCTCCGGCGGCTCCGAGCATATGTCCGGTCATGGACTTTGTGGAGCTTATCGGTATATTGTATGCCTGCTTTCCGAACACCTTCTTTACAGCGAGTGTTTCGGTCTTGTCGTTCATGGGCGTGCTGGTTCCGTGTGCATTGATATATATTTTGTCCTTTGTATCGATATTACCCTCGCTAAGGGCAAGTGAAATAGCCTCGGATGCACCCTCCGCCTCGGGATGTGGAGCGGTTATGTGATATGCGTCGCAGGTGTTTCCGTACCCGCATACCTCGGCATATATTCTTGCATTCCTCTTCACTGCATGCTCGTATTCCTCGAGAATAAGTACGGCGGCACCCTCTCCCATTACAAAGCCGCTTCGCTCCTTATCAAAAGGAATGGATGCCCGTGCCGGATCCTCGCTCTCGGACAAAGCAAGGCAGTTGGTAAAACCCGCAACCGCAAGCGGACAAATGGTGCTCTCGGCACCTCCTGTTATAATCGCATCCGCATAGCCGTGCTTGATGGTGCGGAACGCTTCCCCTACGCTGTTGCCCGAGGTTGCGCATGCCGAAACTATGGGCAGACTCGGTCCCTGCGCTCCGAAGCGCATTGCTATGGTTCCGGAAGCCATATTGCTTATCATCATAGTAATAAAGAACGGAGAAACCCTTGCGGGCCCCCTATCGAAGAGCTTTTTTGTCTCGGCGACGAAGGTCTGCATTCCGCCCACTCCGCTGCCGATAAAAACGCCTAACCTCTTAGGGTCAATGCAATCCAAGCCACTGTCCTTCATTGCCTGAACGGCGGCTCCCATCGCATACTGCACAAAGCTGTCAGTACGCCGCACCTCGCTTTTATCATCATAATACTCCGCAGGGTTAAAGCCCTTCACCTCGGCGGCTATTTTAACCTTATATTCCGCCGTGTCAAACTTGGTTATATAATCTATTCCGCTTTTCCCGCTCTTAATGCTCTCGCAAAAATCAGCTATATTGTTTCCGACCGGAGAAATTATCCCCATTCCGGTTATTACAACTCTGCGCATATTATAGGCTCTCCATCCTTTCCGTTATGTTTGTACTTTATAATACTATATATACAGTCCGCCGTCCACCCTAATTATTTCGCCGGTGATATATCCTGCCTCATCGGACGCCAAAAAGAGCGAAAGGGCGGCTATGTCCTCCGGTTTTCCCATTTTCTTCTGCGGTATCAGGGAAACCGCTGCTTCAATCGCCGACTCCGGCATAGCTCCGGTCATATCGGTATCGATAAAACCCGGAGCAATGGCGTTGCAGGTAACCCCTCTTGAGGCAAGCTCCTTGGCGACCGTCTTGGTAAGCCCTATCATCCCCGCTTTTGAGGCGGAATAGTTAGCTTGACCGCTGTTTCCCATAAGCCCGGAAACCGAGCTTATATTGATAATCCTTCCGCTTTTCTGCTTTGCGAAGCGTCTTGCGGTATGCTTAATCATATTAAATGCGCCCTTGAGGTTCACCGCAATAACCTCGTCAAAGTCCTGCTCCTTCATCTGCATAACCAGGCCGTCCCTTGTGATTCCGGCATTATTGACAAGGATGTCAACTCCGCCTAAGTCGGTGTATATATTGCTTACCGTGCCTTCGGTCTCCGAAAAATCGGCAACATTGCATCTGTAAGACAATGCTTTGACCCCGTTTTTCCGGGCAAGAGAGCAAACCTCCTGCGCCCTTTCTACCGAGCCGGAATATATAATTGCAATATTCGCTCCCTCCTTTGCAAAAGCGAGAGCTATAGCTCTTCCTATTCCCCGTGTGCCGCCCGTTATAACAGCGGTTCTGTTTTTAAGCTTCATTTCGTATCCTCTAAAGCGGTTTTTATTCTCAGTACATCCTCATATTTCTCGGCATTATATACGGTTGCCTCAGGAGCTATTTTTTTAATAAGTCCGCTCAGCACCTTACCCGCACCGGCTTCTATAAATATGCTCACACCGTCCGACAGCATATTCTTAACGGTCTGCTCCCATTTTACCGGGCTCTTTACCTGCTGCGTCATAAGGAGTGCTGCGGAATCTGCATCAAACGGCAATGCGGTTACGTTGGAATACAAGGGTATCCTGGGAGCCGAAAAGCTATATTGTAAAATAACCTCGCTCAGCCTCTCGGACGCTTTTTCCATAAACGGAGAGTGAAAGGCACCGCTAACCGCAAGCCTGATTGCTCTGCCGCCCTCCTCCGCCGTTCTTTTTATAAAGGAGTTTATCTCGTCTGCCGCACCGGCAACCACAACCTGCCCCTCGCAGTTATAGTTCACCGCATATATCTGACCGAACTCCGCACAGAGCTCCTCCACACGACTGCTCGAAAGCTTTAGCACCGCTGCCATTGCTCCCGCCTTTTCGAATGCTGCCTCGTGCATAAAGAGCCCCCTTTTTACAACATAGCTGAAGGCATTTTCATAATTTAGCAAACCACAATATGCCGCCGCCGGAACCTCTCCGAGCGAAAAGCCTGCTGCGCAGTCAGCCTTAATTCCCGCCTCTTCAAGAGCTGCAGCGCAAGCCGAATCCATGGCAAAAAGTGCGGGCTGAGTGTTTTTTGTAACGGACAGCTCCGCCTTATCCGCTTCAAAGCAGAGCCGCTTGGTTCCGGGATGCAACCGCTCCGTCATGTCGAATACTTCCTTTGCGGCGGGTGACTTCTCATACAAATCGGCACCCATTCCGGAGTACTGCGCCCCCTGTCCGGCAAAAACAAATGCTATTTTATCCATTTATCCGCACCCTTGAGTATGCTCTCGGCTTCCGAAAAAATCTCTTCTATCATTTCCTTGCAGGTCTGCTCCTTTTTAATCAAGCCGGCGCACTGACCCGCCATAAATGTGCCTGTTTTGAGGTCTCCCTCCACAGCGGCACGACGCAGTGAACCCGCTCCGAGCGCTTCGAAATCCTCATTACTGATGCTGCTGTCATATTCTATCCTTGCGAGCGAACGGGAAAACTCGTTTTTTAGCTGTCTTACGGGGTGCCCGAGTCGTCTGCCTGTCGCTATGGTGTCACTGTCCTTTGCGGAAAGCACCTTTTCCTTGTAATTGCGGTGTATTCCGCATTCTGAAGCCACAAGAAAACGGGTTCCGAGCTGGACGCCCTCGGCACCAAGCATAAACGCCGCCGCAACCCCTCTGCCGTCAGCGATTCCGCCTGCGGCTATTACAGGTATATCTACAACGTCACATACCTGCGGAACCAGTGCCATTGTGTTAAGCTCACCGATATGACCGCCCGACTCGCCGCCCTCAGCGACCACCGCACAGGCTCCCGCGGTAGCCATTCTTCTTGCTATTGCGGTGGACGGTATAACCGGAATCACCTTTATTCCGGCTTCAAGCCATGCCTCCATATATTTAACCGGGCTTCCGGCTCCCGTTGTCAGAACGGGTACCTCCTCCTCCACCACAACCTTCGCCGCCTCCTCCGCAAAGGGACTCATCAACATAATGTTGACCCCAAACGGCTTAGCTGTGAGCTGCTTTGCCTTTTTAATTTCGGCACGGAGCTGCTCTCCGTTGGAGTTCATGGCGGCAATCAGACCCAGACCGCCCGCATTTGACACGGCTGCGGCAAGAACTGCATCCGCAACCCATGCCATTCCGCCCTGAAGGATAGGATATTCTATTCCGAGCATCTCACAAATTCGTGTTTTAATCAACTCAACTACCTCTTTACGGTTATTTGGACATTTTCTCCTCGATATGTTTCGCCAAAATGCCGATTGTTTTAATATCTGCGCTCATCTCTATGGACACATTGAATTCGTCCTCCAGCGTCATAACCATCTCGGCGACATCAAGCGAATCAAAGGACATATCCTCAAACGAACTGTCCGCGGACAGTGTGTCGGAATCCATATCGTAATTCTCCGCCAAAAGCTTAATAATTTTTTCTGTTACCATTACAAAAATCCTCCGATAATAATATTAGTATTTATTTATTCCACTTCAAGACACAGGTGCCCGTGGTAAGCCCTGCGCCAAAGC
>CAZGJQ010000080.1:0-9082 GCA_964525815.1 uncultured Oscillospiraceae bacterium | reverse complement strand
ATGAAAACAGGTTATTTCTTTTCTTCGAATATCCAGAGCAGACTGCTAAACTCCAGTGTAAGCGGAGCGGGGATACCGTAGCCGCAGAGCTGATGACCGCTGTACTCCTTGCCGCTGAATTTCTCCGTATAAATTGCTTCCTTTTTAAGACCCCGCAGTCGAATTCGCTCGTTGTTCTCGTACAGCCGCACTTTTATAAGCACATAGCCCGCTATACAGGTGCTTTTATCCTCCGATACTATACACCATGCCGAGCAATTCTCCTCATGCGGGTTGCGCAGACGATGGTAGGTTCCGTTTACAATCCTATCCCCGTATTCCTTATAGATTCCGGCTGTCCTGAGAACCGCAGCCTTATCCTCCTCCGAAAGGGTGGTAGGATCCAGCTCATATCCGAAGGAGCCGGTCAGCGCAACCGCAAAACGGGTGTCGAACGGGGTAATATGACCTGTCTGATGGTTGGGAGAGGCAGAGACATGCGCACTCATCGCCGAGAGCGGGTATACAAGGGATGTGCCGTATTGAATACGGAGCCGCTCGATTGCATCCGAGTTATCGCTGGTCCATACCTGCGGCATATAGTAGAGCATTCCGGCGTCAAACCTTCCTCCGCCGCCCGAGCAGGACTCGAACAGTATATCGGGGAAGCTTGTAGCCAGTCTTTCCATAAGACCGTAAAGACCGAGATAGTAGCGGTGAGTAACCTCCCTCTGACGGTCGGGTGGCAGCTTCTCGTTGCCGATTTCGGTCATATTACGGTTGTAATCCCACTTCACATAGGCTATCATTCCGCTTTTTAACACCTCGGCAAGCGAATTATATAAGTAATCGCACACCTCCGGCTTGGACAGGTTAAGAATAAGCTGATGCCTACCCTCCGAGCGGGGACGACCGGGTATATGTATGCACCAGTCCGGGTGTTCACGGTAGAGCTCACTATCCGGCGATACCATCTCCGGCTCAAACCAGATACCCAGATCGATTCCGAGCGGCTTCAGGTGATTGTATATTCCTTCTATGCCGTTGGGCAGCTTACGCTTGTCCACAACCCAGTCTCCGAGCGAGCAATTATCGGAATCTCTTTTTCCGAACCAGCCGTCGTCTATAACCAGCAGCTCAATTCCGATATCGGCACAGCAGGCTCCGATTTTTTTAAGGCGTTCCTCGTCAAAGGAAAAATAACATGCCTCCCAGCTGTTGAGCAGTACGGGGCGGCGGGTATCCCTGTATTTGCCTCTGCAGAGCCGGGTGCGGAATATTCTGTGGTAATTTTGCGATAACTGCTCCAGTCCTTTGCCCGAGTAGGAAATCACAGCTTCCGGGGTAGTAAAGCTCTCTCCCGCTCCCAGCTTCCAGCCGAACTCCTCGCTGTTTAAGCCTATTATCGCTCTTGCGGAGCTGAACTGATTAGCCGCAGCCTCGGCGGTGAACGAGCCGGAATACACCAGCACAAAGCCGTATACATCCCCGCTTACCTCAGTTGCCTCGGGAGCCGCCATTATCAGGAAGGGGTTATGCACATGAGAGGATGCGCCCCGTCTGCTGGACATTATATATCTTCCGTATTTAAGAGGGCTGCGCTCTATGTTCCGTTCCCTGACATGAGTGCCGAAGTTTGATATAATATCAAAATCCTTTCGGTCAAAGTCCAGCGCCGCACTCATTGCTCTGTTTACAAAAACAGCGTCTATTGAATCATTCACAATAACCGCATGGCGGGTAAGTATATCCGTTTCATAAAAGACCGAATAGAACAGGTCAACTCTTATATCGCTTATGCTGTCCGTAAGGGTTATGACAAGTGTCTGAACCTTGTCCCCTTCCTCGCAGTAAACGGCGGGTAAATCCTTCAGGGGCTGCTTTCCGCCAAGGATTTTATGGCTATCATACTTTAGATCAACTATATTTGTTCCGTCCGGATTAATAATCTCAAGCGCAGGAGTGCGCATATCCCCTCTGCCCCAGCAGGGGTATTCCAGCGGTACATCGTCTAAAATAAACCCGGCGCAGCTCTCCTGCCTTGGAGAAAAGGCAGCTCTTCCCTGCTCCCAAAACATATAGGAGTGGTCACGGCTGTCTAATTTCTCTCCCCAATAAAGGTGAAGAAGATAACCGTCCTTAATCTGCATTATATAGGAAGTATTCATTGTATCGAGCTGAAACTGCTCGGAGCTCTTACTGTAAATTACGGACATTTGGTGTTCTCCTGAGTTTTATTTTAGTTGAGGTAATAGTGCAGTGGCAATACCGAAGTAAACCAGTAAAGCAAGAACATCGACAACCGTCGTTATTATGGGACTGGACATAACCGCAGGGTCAAACCCCAGTCTTTTTGCGAATATCGGGAGCACACAACCGGTAACCTTGGCTATTATTACAACAAATATAAGAGTTATACATACTACAAGGGCGGTTAAAACATCCGTTTTGTCAATTATCATCGCTTTTGCGAAACCGACAACAGACAAGGTGAACCCGCATATCAGTGCAACCCGGAACTCCTTCCATATAACCTTAAGAATATCCTTCTTTGATATATCTCCTAAGGAGAGCCCGATTATAATGGTAGCCGCGGCTTGTCCACCGGAGTTACCGCCGGTATCCATAAGCATGGGAATAAATACTGCAAGTACTACCATTGCTGATATGGCGTCCTCGAATGCACTTATAATGCTTCCGGTAAAGGTAGCCGAAACCATAAGCAGCATTAGCCAGGGAATTCGTTTATACCATAAATGAAAAACGCTGGTCTTTAAATAAGGCTTGCCCGAAGGGTTAATACCTGCCATTTTTTGAATATCCTCGGTGGTCTCCTCCTGAAGAACATCCATGGCGTCATCAATGGTAACTATTCCGACTAAGCGCTTTTCGCCGTCCACAACCGGTATAGCGAGGAAATCATATTTGTTCATCTCCTGCGCAACGAATTCCCTGTCGTCGGTCGTGTTTACATAAATCACATTTCTTTGCATTATGTCGCCTATCAGGCTGTCCTCGTCGGTCAACAGAAGATCCTTGACCGTAACCAACCCAATAAGCTTTTTATCCGGCTCGGTAACATAACAGGTATAAATAGTCTCCCTGTCAAAACCTATACGACGTATGCGTTTAAAGGCATCTGCGACCGTCATGGATTCGTCCAGACGAATGTATTCAACGGTCATAATGCTACCGGCACTATCCTTGGGGTATTTTAGAATTTCGTTTATAAACCCTCTGGTCTCGCTATCTGTCCTGCTCAATATACGCTTAACGACATTGGCGGGCATTTCCTCCATTATGTCAACCGTATCGTCGACATACAGCTCCTTAAGCATGTCCTCAAGCTCTTTGTCGTTGAAGGAGCTGATCAGGTCTTTCTGTAAATCAGACTCCATTTCAACAAAAACCTCTGCCGCAAGCTCTTTTGGCAGAAGCCGAAAAATAATCGGTAACTCCTTATTCCCCAGCTGCTCGAAAATAACCGCTATATCATACGGGTCTATTTCTGCAAGCAGATTGCGCAGGGAGGTATAATCCTTGCTCTCAAAAAGCTCGGAAACCGATTGGACTGTTACTTTTTCTTCCATAGCCGTTCCCTCCTTTAAAAAATGTAAGGAAGCACGGCAAAAACCTATTGAATTTTACGCCTTGTTATTTGTTATCCGGGCGGAAAAAAGCTCCGGAAAGAAATGCGCATCGTTCTCCAGGTTTTAAGCCGCCGCTACTTCCAGGATCCATTTTTTCCACCTCTCATTTATAAATTTGTTTATAAAACCATTTGTTTTGCAAACCATATGTATTTTAACCGCAATTCCTGATTTTGTCAATAAAAAAACTCTGTGCATGCACAATATTTACTGGATATAGTAAAAAATTATATCGAGTTGATTAAATAAGGGCAAAACATTGCATTATTTTCCCTTATGTGATAAAATAAACACTATAAGTGAGTAAATTTAAACGCAATAATTATATCTAAGGGGTACAAAATATGGGTAACGTAACAGTACTGGATCATCCTATGATAACACATAAGCTAACGCTTATGAGATGTAAGGAAACGGGCGCAAAGGATTTCAGGGATTTATTAAGCGAGATTTCCATGCTAATGGCATATGAAATAACAAGGGATTTGCCGCTCGAGGAGGTGGAGATAGAAACTCCGCTGTGCAAAACGGTCTGCAAAAGGGTTTCCGGCAAAAAAATGGCAATCGTGCCCATATTGCGTGCGGGACTGGGTATGGTGGACGGCTTTTTGTCCATTGTGCCAGTCGCAAAGGTCGGTCATATAGGCTTATACCGAGACCCAGACACCCATCTTCCCGTGGAGTATTATTTTAAAATGCCCCCCGATATTGCGGAGCGTACGGTAATTCTGCTCGACCCGATGCTGGCTACGGGCGGAAGTGCGGCCGCAGCAGTCGATTGTCTTAAGGCAAGAGGCTGTACGGATATTCTGCTCATGAACCTTGTTGCGGCTCCCGAAGGCATTGAGACGGTTCACAGGAGCCACCCTGATATTAATATTTATGTCGCCGCAGTGGACGAGAAGCTAAACGAGCACGCATATATACTGCCCGGATTGGGGGATGCCGGCGACCGTTTGTTCGGAACCAAATAAATGCTTAGGTTCGGTAACGAATGGGATGAGCTCTTGGGGAGCGAGTTCGAAAAGGATTATTATAAAGAGCTGCGGTGTTTTTTAAAGCAGGAGTATACCTGCGGTAAATATAGTGTATACCCGGATATGCACGATATATTCAATGCATTCAAATACACGGATTACAGCGATGTCAAGGCTGTCATTATAGGTCAGGACCCGTATCACGGAAAAGGTCAGGCGCACGGGCTATGCTTTTCGGTTAAAAAGGGTATAGCCAAGCCGCCCTCACTGGTGAATATATTTAAGGAGCTGCATAACGATCTCGGATTTGCTTCGCCGGAGAGCGGGGAGCTCACCAAATGGGCAAAAAACGGCGTTTTGCTGCTCAACGCTGTGCTTACGGTGCGGGAAGGGCAGGCAGGCAGTCATGCTAGAAAGGGCTGGGAGCTGTTTACGGATAGAGCGATTGAGCTGCTCAACGACAGGAAAAAGCCCATATGCTTTTTGCTCTGGGGCGGATATGCAAAGGCAAAGGCGGCACTTATAACCAACCCCCGACATCACATATTGCCGGCGGCTCATCCTAGTCCGCTCTCCGCATATAACGGTTTTTTCGGATGCAAGCATTTTTCCCTTTGCAATAAGCTGCTGGGCGAGGATATAGACTGGAATTTGAATACATAATACATTAGGTGCCTTACGGGGCGTGGAGGTTTTGTTTTTTATGCAGACCAAGGAACGGAATGTGCTTGATTTAATAGAAAGCAGCATGGAGACTTCGTCAAAGAGTCAAAAAAAGATCAGCCGATATTTACTTGAAAACTATGTATCCGCTTCCTATATGACCGCACAGAAGCTGAGTGAAGCCGCGGGAGTGAGTGAGGCGACAGTGGTTCGTTATGCGATTGAATTAGGGTATGAGGGCTATCCCAAGCTCCAGGCGGCACTGAAGAATCTAATAAAGAATAAGCTTACCTCCGTTCAGCGCTTTAAGGTCGCTGAGGAGCGGATAGGCGATAATGTGCTTGCCGGTAGCTTTACCGCTGATATTGAGAACCTAAAAAAAACACTCACCGCAACCGACGAGAGCTATTTCAGAGAAATAATCGATATGCTGCTGTCTGCGGAAAGAATATATATTGTAGGAACACGCTCCTCTACCTCTCTGGCGGCGTTTTTTAACTTTTATTTATCTCTTATCCTCGATAATGTAAGACTGGTTTTGAATACGGGAGGGAGCGATATTTTCGAGCAGCTCATCAGGGTGAAAAAGGGGGACATTGTGGTCGGAATTTCCTTTCCGAGGTATTCTAAGCGGACGGTGGATTCGCTGGACTTTGCGAAAAAACAAGGTGCGCAAATAATTGCCGTTACGGACAGCAGACAATCCCCGCTGGTAGAGCTTGCGGACAGAGTGCTCTTTGCCAGTAACGACACAGACTCCTTTGTTGATTCGTTGGTGGCACCTCTTGCTCTGATAAACGCAATTATTGCCGCTATCGGTCAGCGAAGAAAGACCGAGATATCCGAGAGCTTTGCCAAGCTGGAGGATATCTGGGAGGAGTACAATATATATGACAAGGATAAATGAGTGTGATGTTTGTGTGATAGGAGGCGGAGCCTCGGGGCTTATGGCGGCGCTTACCGCAGCCGAATGCGGAAGAAGGGTAACCATAATAGAAAAGAATAAATTCTGCGGAAAAAAGCTCAACATCACGGGAAAAGGCAGGTGCAATATAACCAATGATTGTGAGTTGAGCGATTTTTTGGAAAATGTAACGGTCAACCCCCGTTTTTTGTATAAGGCGTTGACCGTTTTTTCACCCGCCGATACAAAGGCATTTTTTCAGAGCAGAGGAGTACCCGTAAAAACCGAGCAGGGCAGGCGGGTGTTTCCAGTCAGCGACAGGGCAAAGGATGTTACCCGTTGTCTTGAAAACGGCTGTAAAGGCGCAGGTGTGCATATATTGCGGGGAGAAGTAAAAAAAATTCAAGCAGAGGAGGGCAGAGTGGTAGGAGTAACCCTAAAGCAGAGCAGCGATGACTGCTCTGTTTCCTGTGATTCCGTAATCCTTGCCACCGGCGGCGCAAGCTATCCTCTGACCGGTTCGACAGGGGACGGATACAGAATGGCTGCCGAACTTGGTCATACCGTAACCGAGCTTAAGCCCTCCCTTGTGCCTCTTTTGGTAAAGGAGAGCCTTTGCTCCGAGTGTATGGGGCTGTCCCTTAGGAATGTAAGAGCTTCTTTTTTTGATAAGGACGGAAACGAGATTTATTCCGAGACGGGGGAGCTGCTGTTTACCCATTACGGGGTTTCCGGTCCTATAATACTGTCCGCCTCCGCTCATCTTAACTCCGATTTTCCTTACGAAATGCGTATTGATATGAAGCCTGGACTGGACAACGAAAGACTGGACAAACGAATTCTTCGGGACTTTGAGGATAATAAAAACAAGGATTTTATCAACAGCTTGTCCGCTCTTCTGCCGCAGAAGATAATCGCACCCGTAGTGAGCCTGTCCGGAATAGACCCGGACAAAAAGGTCAACGAAATAACAAGGGAGCAGCGAAGAGAATTCGTTTCGTTGTTAAAAGGAATCCCGCTGACCGTTACGGGAACCCGCCCGATTACCGAAGCTATAATAACGAGCGGGGGGGTTGATGTGCGGGAGATAAACCCCTCATCCATGCAATCCAAGCTTATAAAAGGGTTGTTCTTTGCCGGCGAAATTATTGATGTTGATGCCTATACGGGCGGCTATAATCTGCAAATAGCCTTTTCCACGGGTTTTGTAGCAGGGCAGAGCTCATAAAGCATTAAGAAAATAATCTATTTCCTCCGTGGTGTTTGCGCTTCCGAGACTGATTCGAACACCGCCTGTTTTTTTTGTCCCGAGAGAGGCATGAGCGAGCGGAGAGCAATGATAGCCTGCTCTTACGGCAATTTTGTTTTCGTTAAGCCGGGCGGCAACCTGTTCGCAGGATACTCCCTTCTTGTTGAATAACAGAACCGGAGTATAATCCGTGATATTTCCCTGTGGTGCGCCGTGCAGGGTTATATCCTCCCGTTTACTGATTTCCTCCAGTAAATAAGAAAAAATCTCAGTAAGACCGATTGGATAAGAATGCTCGCTTACAGCCGCTGCAAGCCCCGCATATCCGCATATATTCTGTGTCCCGTATTCCAGCCGCTCGGGCAGGAAGGCGGGCATACCCTTGTCAAAGGAGCTGACTCCGCTCCCCCCTTCCATTATGGTTTCAAAGGTAAGATTACTTTTTTGGTTAACAACCATAAGTCCGGTTCCCATCGGACCGCAGAGACCCTTATGACCGGGAATGCACATTATGTCAACCTCAAGCTCCTCGCAGGATAAAGGGATATATCCTGCGGTTTGAGCTGCGTCGAGAATAAATACTGCTCCAAACTCCTTAGCGATTTCGGAGAGCCTTTTTATAGGGAGCTTCCTTCCGCAGACATTGGAGGCATGAAGGCAAACCACCATCGAGGTTTTATTGCTTATTTGTTCATAAAAGTTATTAATCGTTTTGTCGTCATCGTATAAATCAACCTCAAATTGCTTGATTTTCACCTTACCGCTCAGGCTGAGCTTGTGAACGGGGCGCAATACCGAATTATGCTCAAGCGAGGAAATCAGAATCTCGTTCTTTTTACCCGGCTTGTATAAACCCTTTACGGCAATATTCAACGCTTCGGTTGCATTTTTTGTCAGAACAACCTGCTCCGGCTCGCAGCCGAAAAGACTGCCAGCCGCTTTACGGCAATCAAAAATCAGCCGTGCTCCTTCCTCCGCAAGAGAATGACCGCTCCTTCCTGCGTTACCGCATTCGAAAAAAGCGTGTCTCATCGCTTCGAATACATGCTCGCTCTTGGGGAATCCGGTTGCGGCGTTATCAAAGTATATCATATCGGCATGTACCTTTCGTTGGTGTTTGGAGATTTTTTATTCGGTTACCGAGCCGAGTATTTTTATTCCGGCGGTTTGCATTATATGTCTCGCTCGACCTTCGCAGTGAGCCGGAACCATTATTCCGTAGCCGCAGCCCCGCACCGACTTTACGGCGGGGGAGCGGGTCAACGATGCGTATATACCTTCTTTTTTCAGCAATTCCTGCGCCTTTAAGGCGTAGGTTATAGAGGAGAGAACAAGTATTATATTCATCCGAATATGCATCCTTTCTGTATAACTCCTCTATTAATTATATGCTTGGCAAAAAAATAGAGTGCGCTGTTAACAGCGCACCGCTTTAATACTTGAGTATAAGCTATTCTTTGCCGTAAATCCTTTCGTGTATAATATCGATATTTTTTTGGAAATCAAGTCTTATTACAGACATTCCATTATATCTTACAAGGCTGTAGGTTCCGCTTGCGGGAACGGAACCGGTGCTGATATTTAGAGTGTCCTTAGACATATAGCCGTAAATAAGAGATATTATTGAGGATCTGGGCAGGTTGGTCTTAACCTGCTTCAG
>CAZGJQ010000079.1:0-9267 GCA_964525815.1 uncultured Oscillospiraceae bacterium | reverse complement strand
TCAGATGAAAAATTTCGGCAAAATTTATTTTCATAATAAATTGATTCCACATAGGATTTTACAAATTCAATTCCCACCAAGCCATTAATCAGATTGCATAATGGATATTCCGGTATAATGCAGATTTCATGTGCTGCAAAGTCGGAATTATATTTTTTAATGATTTTTTTAAGACTTCTATCAAATGTTACATTATAAAAGCTATTCTGGTTAACAACTTTATTTTTGAGAGCTCTTATATATAGGGTTTTAGTTTCTTTTACGAACAAATCTATGCGTGCTAGCCCTTTGCTATATAATTCGCTTATTTTTATTTCCTTTAACGCTGTCGCTGCATAATCAGCATTAGGGTACTCTTTTAGGCTTATACCAATTGTATAACCTATAGATGACATAATGCTTTTTGCTACTTCCTCACGAATAGAGCCGGAAAAACCGCTATTATATTGTTCTATCTTATGGGACAACAATTCAAAGCAAAAAAATTGAATTTTTTCTACATCCGAGTATTGCAATATTCCTTTTTTATATCCTTCGGTAATTAAACTCTGCAAATAAAACTCTTCGTTTAATAATGTTGGGTCAATGAGACCGGCTCTTTCTATATCGCGTATATTATTCATCATCCTGTTCCTTGTCCATTATGGTATCATCGGAATGATCGGCATTACGCCAACTGCGTATATTTCTTGCCAGTCTATCAAGCTCCCTTCCTGACAGCAACTCAATTGAGCCATGACACGAGCCATTAAAGTATTTACACATATATTTAATTAAATCATCGTCACTTATTAGGTCAAGTGTTTCATTTTTATAATAATAAAATGTTTCAATTAGTGCATTGAGTGTATCTTGATAATTATACTTTGTTATATAAGGCGAATCAAAGAATTCATATATTAATTTTCCAATAATACCTTCACCGAGTTCTATTCTGCCATTTTTATTCAATTCTATGTTACGAGTCTCTACTAATTCAATTGCTTGTTGATGTGTGAGCATTAAGCCTGTTTTCATTGTTAAATCATTATACTTAATAATATCGTTCACAGCATATTTTTGTAAAGCATTAATATTAAAAAGTTCAATGTTATTATCCATAATCATCCCCTTTTAAAACAACCTGAATGCTATTTAATGACATACTGTTAATCTTGATATTTGTGTTTTAATTCATACTGCATAAAACCTTTTGCAAATAAACTAATTCTGGGTAACTTGAATAAGCCCGGTTATAAGTTTCTCCTTTATTATGCTCAGAGCATCGGTATCCGGCTCTTCAAAATCGTTTTTGGTTAATATGCAGGTGTTGTCCGCAAATATCGCCGCACCGAGAAAAAGCTGTATTTTTACCTCGCCGTTTGAATAAACCTTGTAATTTTCCGTTTTGCAATTCTCGAACACGCTGTCCCTTGCTCTGCCTCCCAGCACTCCCGCACAAACGGCGGCGTTGCATGTGGAATCTATCACTATTGTAGCATTACGGACGCTTACACCCGAGACAATCGCTCCCGAAAAGGAGGAAAAAAGACCGAACGACCTTTCCCTATCTCTATACGGGGATATTCCGGTTACCCTGTTTTTCGCTTCAATTCTAAGGTTACTTATGGTATATCCGTTACCCAAAAGCACTCCGCCGAAGGGCTTATCCTCGCCTATAGGCTGCCAGCTTACGTCATCCAAATCAATGTCGTCGGCAATTATATATTTCCCGTCAAGGTCGCTTATATTCCTTAGGCCGGCTGCGTTTCTTATTCTTGTATACTCGCCCTCGATATATTTGCAGTATATATATGCCTTGAATTCACCCTGACTGTCCGAGAGAATATCGCCTACCGTGCTTCCGCTATCTCCCCAAACCACTTTTTCGCTGCATTCGGGATCAAAATAGTAATCCAAGAGCGAATAAATCCTCTCAATCCCTCCCACGGTCTTCTTTATGGTTGCCTTTTCGGTGGAGGTGGGTCTGGAAAGGGGGGTGTCAAGCTTTATATTCTCCCATTTTATCAATATATTCTCAGCGTCGTCCGCATCCACAAAGTAAACGGAGGGTGCGTCAATCCAGTATGCATACAGAGTAAGGGTTTTGTCCCGTCCCGCATTCTCGTCGTTTATCCTGTCGGAGGCAAAGTCCCATCTGTCCTCTTCATCAAACACATAAACAGGCTGCTCCTCCGTACCCGTGTTTTTATATGCCGTATACCATCCGAAGACCAGCTTATTACCGTTAACAGGCTCAACCAGCATTCCGGAGGCGCCGGACGGCTCCTTGAGCAGTGAGTCCGCAGAGTAATAAACCGTTCTACTTCCCGCCGACTTAATGCTTCCACCCATTGCATCATAAACAACGCAGTACTCAAACTCCCCGTCTATAACCCAAGGCTCTTCATAAGAGTCCGGACCTACCGAACAGGAATTTAACACAAGCATAGCAAAAAAAGCCATGCACAAAAACAGGGGAAGAGCCTCTTTGTTTTTTTTCATTCTTCTACAAGATATACTCCCAACATCCATAATAATGCTATTATACTTTATACAACCGCATTTTAACATACAACAATTATATTGTCAATAGTTGGGGATACCCTTGTCCGTGTCAATTTACCGCTCCTGTTTCCAAAAAACGCATTAACTGTACATTTCCCTTGCTTTTGGGGCTGCTCTGATGTATAATAAATATAATGAGCTAATTTGAGAGAGATGTGAAGACAGTGAAAAAAGAAGAGTTTATAGAGACCAAAAAAAAGCTGTTCAATAAGTATTACGAGAGACTTAACTCCATGCAGCGCCGCGCGGTTTTTTGCGTCAACGGACCGCTGCTGGTGCTCGCCGGTGCGGGCAGCGGAAAAACAACCGTGCTGGTCAACAGAATCGCAAACATTATTTCCTGCGGGAACGCTTACGAATCGGACTCCATGCCCGAGGATAATGGGCTGCTTGATGAGATGTGTTCTCTTTTGGAAAAGGGCACTCATGAGCAGATTAAGAAGTTTCTACCGAGGTTAGCAGATAATCCCGCCAAGCCCCATAAGGTTCTGTGCATAACCTTTACAAATAAGGCAGCAAGCGAGTTTAAGGAAAGACTGAATAAGCTGCTCGGCGACGAGGCGGACAGTATCTGGGCGGGTACTTTTCACTCAATCTGCGTGAGAATTTTAAGGAGACATATCAGTCTTCTCGGTTATGACAGCAGCTTCGCCATATATGATGCGGACGACTCAAAAAAGCTGCTTACAGAAACCATGAAACGGTTGAATATCGATCAAAGCTCGCTCCCCGTAGGCTCGGTAATGAATGCCATTTCCAGAGCAAAGGAAAAAGGATTCTTACCGGAGAAGTATTCAGAGGATATACAGCAAAACGATGTTCGCCAAAAGAAGATTACCGAGGTATACAGGGAATACCAGAACAGTCTTCGCCATGCGAACGCTCTGGATTTTGACGATATAATTCTGCTTGCCAATCTGCTTTTTGAGACGAACCAAGAGGTTCTCCAAAGATACAGGGAGCAGTTCGATTACATTTTGGTGGACGAATATCAGGATACCAACCCGTCACAGAGCCGCCTTGTAACCATGCTGGCGGGTGAAAAGCGCAATGTTTGCGTAGTCGGGGACGATGACCAAAGCATTTATGCCTTCAGAGGGGCTACGGTCAAGAATATTCTTTCCTTCGACAGTACCTTTGAGGACGCCAACATCATCAGACTCGAGCAGAACTACCGCTCGACCGGAAACATACTTACAGCGGCAAACGGACTTATAGGCAACAATAAGGACAGAAAAGGAAAAAACCTCTGGACATCCGAGGACAGCGGAGAGCCCGTGCTTGTGAAAAAGCAGTCCACTCAAAGCGACGAGGCTTCCTTTATAGTCAATTTTATACGCAGTGCGGTTGCCTCTCACAAATATAAGTACCGTGATTTTGCGATACTATATCGTATGAATGCGCAATCCAACGCACTGGAAATTATTTTGTCCAAGAGCAAAATACCGTACAGGATATTCGGCGGTGTTCGCTTTTACGAGCGTAAGGAAATAAAGGATATTATCGCCTACCTTTCTGTTATAAACAACCCGGACGACGACACAAGGCTGCGGCGGATTATAAATGTACCGAGAAGACAGATAGGGCCGAGTACTCTGTCCTTGCTTGAGGAGCTTGCCCAAAAGGAAGGCATATCCTTGTTTTCGGTTATAAAAAACGCTTCCGATTATCCCGAGCTGCATAAGATGCTTCCGAAGCTGGATAAATTCTATTCCCTTATCACGGAGCTGCGGGAGACGAAAAAAGCATTGAGCCTCTCCGAGCTCCTAAAAGAGACGGTAGTTCGAACAGGTTATAAGGAGATGCTCTCCGAGGATGACCTTGATATGTCAAGAGGCGAAAATATCGACGAGCTGGTTTCTTCTGCAATGGCGTTTGAAGAGAGCGTAGACGAGCCTACCTTGTCTGCGTTTTTGGAGGATATCGCACTGGTCAGCGATATAGACAACTATGACAACACGGCGGATGCCGTTACTCTTATGACCGTGCATTCCGCAAAGGGGTTGGAGTTCCCAGTGGTGTTTATCCCCGGATTTGAGGAGGGAATCTTCCCAAGCACACAGGCAATGCAGTCAGGAGATGCGGGGCTTGAGGAGGAGCGCAGGCTTGCGTATGTGGCGGTAACCAGAGCAAAGAAGAAGCTGGTTTTGCTTCATGCACACACCCGTCTTCTTTTCGGGCGCACTTCCGTTAATCCTATATCCCGTTTTGCGAACGAAATACCGAGCGAATGCAAGATTGTGGACAATAAGCCTCAGACCACCGCCACGGCTGTCAGCGAGGCGAAGAAGAAGTTTAATAATTCCAAGGCCTCGTTTATGAAGAACATCGAGTACAGCCAGCATCCCCAAGAGCAAGCAAGCCAAAAGCTCATGAATGCGGGCACAAAGGTATCGCACACCATGTTCGGAGACGGAGTTATCCTTTCCGCAGAGAAAATGGGGGGAGATATCTTGTATGAAATAGAGTTTGACAACGGCTCGGTAAAACGGCTTATGGGTACCTACGCAAAGCTTACAAAACTATAATCAACTTTTACAAAGGAATGGATATAAATATGGCAATAATAAAACCGATTAAAGCACTTCATTATACCGAAAAAGCAGGAAACCTGTCGGACAATGTATGTCCCCCCTACGACATAATAAACGAGGAGGAAAGAGCGGAGCTTATCAAGAGCAGTCCTTATAACCTGGTTCAGCTTGAGCTTCCGACCGGAGAGGAAAAATATGCCCGTGCGGGGCAGCTCCTCAACCAATGGATTGAGGTGGGAATCCTCAGCAGAGACGATAAGGACGGAATGTTCATCTACAGGGAGCGGTTCTCGGTCAAGGGCAGGGAATATGTTTTTACCGGTCTTATTTGTCTTGCCAAGCTGTATGAATTTTCCGAAAAGGTGGTTTTACCCCACGAAGAAACTCTGACCAAGGCAAAGACCGACCGGTTTAATCTTATGAACGCAACCCTATGCAATTTTTCCTCGGTTTATTCCTTGTATCTTGACCCTGACGGTACCATAAAAAGCATTCTTTCCAAGGCGGCTTCCGGCTGCCCGCTGCATGAATTCAAGGACGACGAGGGAGTGATTCACAGCCTGTGGAAGATTGAGGATGCGTCCGAAATCTCCGCTCTCCAAAATTCCTTTGAGGATAAGCAGCTCTTCATTGCGGACGGACACCACAGATACGAAACCGCTCTAAACTTCAAGCGTCACCTCGCAGAGCAGAACAGGTTAGATGGTACCACCGCCGATTATATGATGATGACTCTTGTGGATATGGACGACAAGGGGCTGGTTATTTTCCCGACACACAGGATTATAACCGGACTTGATATAGACAGGAAGGCGCTTTTAGAAAAGGTCTCGGAGAATTTTGATATAGTAGAATACCCCGATGTTACAAAAGCGGAGGATGCTTTGGAGCAGTACGGCGACAGGCATGCCTTTGCGATGTACGAAGGCGGCGAGGGCTTTACACTCTTGGTTGCCAAGCCGCAGGTGGACAATATCGTTTATGAGGGCAGGTCGCAGGCTTACGCAAAGCTGGATGTTACCGTGCTGCACTCCCTGATTCTTGAGAATGCTCTGGGAATAGACAAAGAAAATATGGCTAATCAGACAAACCTTCGTTATACCCGCTCTCCGCAGGAGGCTGTCGAACGAGTGAAAAAGGGTGAAGGCGTGCTGGCATTCATTATAAATCCCACAAAGATACACGAGATTAAGAATGTATCGCTTGCGGGTGATAAAATGCCTCAGAAAAGTACATATTTCTACCCCAAACTAAAAACAGGACTCGTTATTAACAAGCTTGATTGAAGGGATGCGAATATATGCATAAGGAACTTGATAAAAAATACAACCCTGCCGATTTTGAGGATAAAATATATTCTGAGTGGGAGATTAAAGGTTATTTTAAGCCAAGCGGTGATACGGACAGACCGTCTTTTTCCATCGTAATGCCTCCGCCGAACATTACGGGGCAGCTTCATATGGGTCATGCGCTGGACAACACAATGCAGGACATCCTTACCCGCTACAAGCGCATGTGCGGCTTTAACACGCTGTGGCTTCCCGGTACGGATCATGCCTCGATAGCGACCGAGGCGAGGATTGTGGAGGCGATGAAAAAAGAGGGTGTTACCAAGGAGGACATAGGCAGAGAGGGCTTTCTTGAGAGAGCTTGGGAATGGAACCGCGTTTACGGCGGAAGAATTACAGAGCAGCTCAAGAAAATAGGCTCCTCCTGCGACTGGAGCAGAACCCGTTTCACCTTGGACGAGGGGTGCTCCGAGGCGGTAAGAGAGGTCTTTATAAGATTATACGAAAAAGGTCTTATCTACAGAGGCATAAGAATAATAAACTGGTGCCCAAACTGTCTCACCTCCATATCCGACGCAGAGGTTGAGTACGAGGACAGAGCGGGACACTTCTGGCATATCAGATATCCGATAACCGACGGCAGCGGGTATGTTTATCTTGCGACCACCCGTCCGGAGACCATGCTCGGAGACACCGCCGTTGCGGTCAATCCGAACGATGAACGCTATACCCATCTGATAGGAAAAACCGTAACCCTTCCCCTGGTGGGCAGAGAAATACCCATTGTTGCGGACGACTATGTCGAGCCGGAGTTCGGTACCGGCGTGGTTAAGATAACTCCTGCACACGACCCGAACGACTTTGAGGTCGGACAACGGCATAATCTGCCTCTCGAAACCATGATGACCGACGACGCAAAGATAACGGACAATTATCCTAAATATGCCGGAATGGATCGCTACGAAGCAAGAAAGACCATTGTCAAGGATCTTGAGGACGGCGGCTTTTTGGTGAAGACCGAGCCGCACGAGCATAATGTCGGAACCTGCTACCGCTGCGATACCACAATAGAGCCGAGAGCCTCGCTTCAGTGGTTTGTAAAAATGCAGCCGCTTGCGAAACCCGCAATCGAAGCGGTTAAGAACGGCGATATAAGATTCATCCCGGAGCGGTTCGAGAAGAACTATCTGCACTGGATGAAGAATATCCGGGACTGGTGCATTTCCCGCCAGCTCTGGTGGGGTCATCGTATACCCGCTTTCTACTGCGACGACTGCGAAACCCTTATTGTTACAAAAGAGGAAAAGCCTGTCTGTGAGTGCTGCGGCAAGCCCATGCGGCAGGACCCCGATACACTGGACACCTGGTTTTCCTCCGCACTGTGGCCCTTTTCGACATTAGGCTGGCCCGAGGATACCGAGGACATGAGGGATTTTTATCCCACAAGCGTTCTTGTAACGGCATATGACATCATCACCTTCTGGGTATCCCGGATGATTTTTTCCGGTCTGGAATATACAGGTAAAAAACCGTTTGCCGATGTTCTTATCCACGGACTTATAAGGGACTCCGAGGGCAGGAAAATGTCCAAATCGCTCGGAAACGGGGTAGAGCCGCTTGAGATTATAGAAAACTATGGCGCGGATGCTCTGCGTTTTGCGCTCACGACCGGCAACAGCCCCGGTAACGATATGCGGTTCTTTGTCGAGAGGGTTGAGTCGTCCAGGAATTTTGCAAACAAAATTTGGAATGCGGCCCGCTTTATAATGATGAATATAGACGATGGCGCATCTGCCGATTCCATAGACCTTTCTTCTCTTGAGGATGAGGACAAATGGCTGCTCTCCCTTTACAACCGCCTTATAAGCGAGGTTAGGGAAAATCTTGAGAAATACGAGCTGGGCATTGCGGTTTCCAAGCTGTATGATTTCATATGGGATATTTTCTGTGACTGGTATATAGAGCTTATCAAATCAAGGCTTACCGATAAGAGCAGCAGCACAAACAGGGCGGCGCAGAACACGCTGGTCTATGTGATGTCAAACACCCTTAAGCTGCTTCATCCCTTTATGCCCTTTATTACCGAGGAGATTTGGCGTACCCTTCCGCATTCGGGTGATTCCATAATGATTTCTTCCTTCCCGAAGTACAGGAGTGAGCACGATTTCCCAAATAAGGAAGAAAACATGAGGGTTATAATCGAGGCCATACGAGCAATAAGAAACCGCCGTGCCGAAATGAATGTCCCCCCTTCAAGGAAGGCAAAGATATATATAAAAACAGAGAAAATCGGCTTTTTTTCGGGCAAGGAGCATTTCTTCGAGAAGCTTGCGGGAGCCTCCCGGGTTGATTATACCGAAAAATCTCTCGGAGAGAGCTCAGTACAGGTAATCACCGACTCTGCGGAGATTTATATACCCATGAGTGATATAATAGATGCGGACGCCGAGCGCAAGCGGCTTGAAAAGGAGCTTGAGGAGGCGAAAAAAGAGCTGGAGCGAGCTCAGAAAAAGCTGGACAATCAAGAATTTGTAAGCAGAGCTCCCGAAAATGTGGTAAATGCCGAAAAAGAGAAGCTGAATAAATACCGCGGTTTGTATGAAAAGGTAAGCCGTGCGCTCAAAAAAATGCAATAATTCTTTAAAAAAATGAAAAAGCAGGGGGTTTACTCTTGCTTTTTTTGTATTTTTGTCATAAAATGGATAACTGATGAACTAAATACCCGAAAACTTTTTTTATTCAATGAAACAAAACAGCGAAAAAACACCACTATTATTGTAGGGGAGGTAGGTTGATGGGCCGGAAGGATATTAACGGGTACATCGAGAAGATATACGCACAAACCAGCTCATACCTTATAAAATACATAACCGTTAAATGCCGCTGTATGGAGGACA
>CAZGJQ010000078.1:0-9269 GCA_964525815.1 uncultured Oscillospiraceae bacterium | reverse complement strand
GCTTTACTATGATTAAATCAGCATCCGGTGCTGCTCCTATATTACCGTTTTCCTCCCGACCGGCGGCAACCGAGGCCAAAAAGGTACCGTGTCCGGAGGTATCTCTTGACGGAACAATCTCATACGGATTCTCCGAAGCAAGCGCTTGGTTAATCTGCTGATTTGTATAATCCGTTCCTATAAAGAAGCCCTCTGGCGGTGTGTCGATTATAGATTGGTCGTACAGGAATTGTATTTTACTCGTTCCGTCCTCTCGTATAAACGCCTCATTTGTATAATCGATTCCGGTATCTACAATACCCACCAAAACACCTCTGCCCCTCAGCTCCAAGAAGGGCTGCTGCTGCACCTGTAAAATACCCGCCGCTTCAAGGTTCTCCCGCCCGAGTAAACCGAGGATAAGAGGAGCAGCACTGACAATACCCGTCCCCAAATCGGTTATGAGTGATTCTACGTTTTCTCTGCTTATATATGCAATAAGGTATCTGCCCGCCAAGGTCTGAGAAAACAGTATATCCTCCCTTTCTCTGGCAAACTCCCTGAAGTACTCGTTGTCCCTTACGATAAAATCCACCGTGTTGGGATCGTTTATAAACTCATAAATATCATTAAAACCGTCCACAATCTCTCTCCTCAGGTATATTCGACCAAATAATCCATTGTCCGGTCAAGACAAAGTGCTCCGTATCCCCATAAAGGGTTTGGGTAATCCAAAAAACCTTCTCTTGTTGCTCCTTTTCTCAAGAAAGCGGTTACCCTTTGTCCGTATAAAAATATATCGTTACCTCGCACTATACCCCACTCCATCATAAGCGCCGCAGAGCCCGCTACAAAGGGAGCCGCCATGCTTGTTCCGGTAAACGAATCATATCCTCCCCCCGCACGGGGTGCAAGAATGCCTACCGCGGGAGCAACCAAATCCGGCTTAACATAAACATTCTGTCTTGTATAGCCCCTGCCCGAGAACTCGGCTACACTGCCGATTACCGCATTATACCCGCCAACAGAAACTACCTTTATTGCTGTTGAGGGAATGGTCAAGGTGGTTTCTGTACTCGGACTTAAAAAAGCGGTATCCCTGCTAACATCCTCTACGGTAGGCAGCCATATGTTGAACCTGCCGTCCACAATCTGCTCTCCTCTTACAAAAAGCCTCCAAACTCCCTGCGGTATGCTCTCATCCAAAGCCCGAAAGACTATGTACAGCTCCTGCTCCAACGTATAATGGGTCGGCTGCCCGCAAAAAAAGGAAATAAGCGTTCGGTCAAGTGTTACAGTGGTGATTCTCTGCACAGGTCTTATAACTCCGCTTGATCTTCCGCTCGGCGCTACAAGCTCAAAGAACATTGTATCAGCAAAGTTTTTCCACAGAGTCATGTAGAGCCTCTGGGCAAACCCAAGGGTTACAAAGTCTACCTCTACGGTGCCGTTCTGCTCCACTGTACCCGAAAAATGGTGTCCGGCTGAGCCCTCGTTTCCGGTTGCCACGGCAATTACCGTTTTCCACTGCTCGGACATGGAATCCATATAGGTCTCAAACAACGAGTCTCCGGAATGAGAGCCGTCGTTAGTGCCGTAGCTGATATTAATGGCAACCGGCATATTCAGCTCACGTGCCTTGTCGATTATGTATTTTACTGCCCTCATTATTTCGGTGGTGCGCGCAAAGAGAGCGTTCCCTCTCCGTCCGAGCTTAACCATAATAATGGACGCTTCGGGTGCCGTTCCTCTTTCCCTTCCACCGCTTTCCCTGCCGTTGCCCGCCGCAATACCGCTAACCGCGGTTCCGTGTCCGACCTCGTCCCTGCTCGCCACAATATCAAAAGGATTATCGCTTGCAAGAGCCGCATTTATCTGCTGATTATTGTACTCCGTTCCGCTCCTAAAGCCCTCCGGCGGAATCCCCGGTATACTCTGATCCCATATAAAGAGCACCCTGCTGCTGCCGTCCTCGTTTATAAAATCCGGATGTGTATAGTCTATTCCGGAATCGATTATACCAATTATTGTGCCACTCCCCAAAAGACCGTATCTCTGGGGGTTATGTACCGGAGTTATACAGGCTCTTCCCAAACTTGCCCTCATAAAAAAAGTAAGCGTTTTTGGCAGCTCAATATACTCTACTTCCGTATATTCATACAGCTGGGGCAGCCGATTAATATTAAGAGTAAAGATTGCGTAATCGTTATTAAGGATTTCCACCACCGCATCCAGCTCTTCGCCTACTTTGAATATATCGCCGTTATACTTTACAATAACCTCAAGCATTCCCTCCTCGGTCAGCAGCTCCGGGGTCAGCTCCGCTAACCGGCTTATAATAAACGGTATCGCAATCGACATTACGCTCTCCCCTCAATAAATGCTGTCTATAAGCTTTTCGCTGAAGCAAATGGTTTCCCAGCCTTTTCCCGACCATACATAACCGCTAAGTATGTAATTATTAAATTTTTTTGGATACATCCAGAATGAGCTGCCGTTAACAAGCCAAACATACATATATGTATTTACATATTGTCTGAGTATTTCGGGCTTAGGTCTGATTGTTATTTTACAATAAGAAGGTATGACGGACGGAGGGGGCGAAGGCGGTTTCCCGCTCCTGCCTACCGTTACAGGTCTGCTTGGCATAAAATCTCTCCAATCGTGTTAAGCGTTTAGTAATCTCTTATATGAGCAAACACCTTGAGCAAAGTATTCCTTTTAGTTTATTATATGAATATATCGGTTATTTGGGGCATCAAAAACCGTATAATATTTTTTATATGTACAAAAAACACATATGTCTAATATAATTATTATATAAGCATTATATTTTTAAGGAGAAATGCCTTGTGAACGGTAATAACAATCAGCTACTGGATATCGGACGGCTTATAACCGAGGTTTTTGCGATTGATGTCGGCAGACCGGTGGAAGGAGCTACCGTAAGAATAACCACGGCGGGTGAAAACGGCGAGGAGCAAATAATAGATGAGCTTATAACCGATAATTCGGGACACACTCCTGTAATCGACCTTGCGGCACCCCCCGTGGATTTTTCCATGTTTCCGGGAGAGCCGAGACCCTATTCCTTATATAACATCAATATTTTTGCGGAGGGTTTTATGCCTGTGCTGATAGAAGAAGCTCAAATTCTTCCAAACAGCACCGCTATCCAGAATGTCCGTTTGCGCCCGGAAGTAAATGATTTCCCGGAGGCTCAGGACATTTTTATAGAGCCGCACACTCTTTACGGCGTTTTCCCGCCTAAAATACCGGAGGAGGAAGTAAAGCCGCTCCCGGAGTCGTTGGGGTTAGTGGTGCTGCCGGAGCCGGTTGTTCCGGAATTTGTCATTGTTCACGAAGGGGTTCCGGACGACACAACCGCGCGCAATCTATGGATTCCGTTCAAGGATTACATAAAAAATGTAGCAAGCTGCGAAATATATTCGACCTGGCCCGTTTCCACCATCAGAGCGAATGTGCTGGCTATACTTTCCTTTACGCTTAACCGCATATATACCGAGTGGTACAGAGGAAAGGGTTATGACTTTACAATCACAAACTCCACCGCATATGACCAGGCATTTGTCTATCAGCGGAACATTTTTAGCGAAATATCCGTTGTAGTGGACGACCTTTTTACCACCTTCATAACCCGCCCCAATATCCGGCAGCCTCTTTTTACGCAGTACTGTGACGGTGCGAGAACAAGCTGCCCGGGCTGGCTCTCGCAGTGGGGCTCAAAAAATCTCGGGGAAAGGGGATTTAACTCAATCGATATTCTAAAGAATTATTACGGACAGGATATTTTCCTGATGCAAGCAGAAAGGGTAGAGGGAGTTCCGCAATCCTATCCCGGAACTATACTCCAGCTCGGCTCCACCGGAGCGGCGGTAAGAACAATACAGGAGCAGCTCAACGCCATTTCAAACAATTTTCCTGCCATAGGCAGGTTAGCAGTAGACGGCATTTACGGGCCGAGAACAAGAGAATCGGTAGAGACCTTCCAAAGAGTTTTTAATCTTCCGACAAGCGGTATCGTGGACTTTGCTACCTGGTATGAAATATCCAACATTTTTGTCGCCGTAACAAGAATGGCCGAGCTCTGATATTTAATATTATATGCTTTAAATACGGAATCCGAAGCAGTGTTTTACCGCTTCGGATTCTCTGTTATAGATGTCCAGCTTAAATTAATATGCGAAAACCATATTGTCTATGCATACTGAAACCGGTTTTGCTAATATCCAAGCGTTGGTTGTAGATGTATCGTAATAAAACATTGCTCCGTTGGTTGGATCAGCTCCGCTCAGTGCTGCTTCTGCCGCTTTGATTGAATCGGCATCGGCTTGTCTGTTTATCATACCGTTTACAACGGGAGTGAACTGTGCATAACCGTTTATATTCTGATAAATAACGCTGCTTATTGTGCTCGGCCATAACGGACTTTTTACTCTGTTCATAACAACAGCTCCCACTGCAACCTTTGCCTCGTAGGACTCTCCTATAGCCTCGGCCGAGATAAGTCTTGCCAGCAAGTCTATATCAGCCTGTAGGTAAGAATCGGTTACCGGCTTAGGCGATGATGGAACAGAACCGGGTTTATTGAGAACCTGACCTGCTAAAATCAAATCAGTGTAAATATTGTTTGCTCGTCTCAACGATGTAAGGGTTATTCCGTAATTCCTGGAAATCGCATATAAAGTATCCCCTTTTTTAACCGTGTATGTATCACAATCGACATATAATTTTTGTCCTATACCCAGCATGGTGCTTGTAAGATTATTATCCTTCATCAGGGTTGTTGTGCTTGTGCCGAATATTTGTCCTATCTTATATAAAGAGTCCCCGCTTACCGTTGTATAGGTAGCAGCAGAAGCACTGACAGAGACGATTAACGACAATATAAGTGCTATAACCATGGCTGACAGCATCTTTTTTATTCTTCTCATAATATTCTCCTCTTCTCTTTTTTATAGTTCGGGCTGCGCTTATATAATAATGCATAAGAGCCAGATAATCAATGGTAATTCTTTGTAATACGCTTTGTACTTAGGCGAAAAAACAATGTGCTACCCCCAATTTTAGGTCCAGCATGAATGTTAGTATTAGTTAGTTAATCCCGACTTGTTCGGGACAATTTTTCATACCGCCATATTTGCAGATTAACACATTTTGAGCGGGCTGTCAACGGGCGGCGATAAAGGAGGTTTTTAATGTCTGAGATAAGTACGCAAAAGATTCTTGACGGAATAACTCTTGCTCTACATGAACAATGGCCGGAAAGTCATATTTATTGCGATGAAGTCGAGCAAGGCCTCGTTCCCGGAGACTTCAACGTAATTCTAATAACTTCTTCTCAACGGCAACTCGTCGGGGGGCGGTATAGACGAATACCGCTTTTCGACGTTTTGTATTACCCGAAAAAAGGACGAGAGGAATGTTATGAGATAGCAGACGCGCTAAGTCTATTACTTAATCTTATTTCGTTACCTGAGGGCGACCTGCTCCGAGGTACGGGTATTGATTTTGAGGTAGTTGACGGCGTGCTTCATTTTTATGTTCGGTATAACCATGTAATATACCGCGGCGAAAAAGGCGAAATCATGGAAACCCTTGAAATAAACCAAGGAGGTTAATTTATGGCTAAAGAAAATAGCGGCGCTTCGGTCGAACAGGCGGCCGTGTACTCAAAAGAAGCTTTATTGAAATCTGCAAAATACGCAAAAAGGCGAGACCTTCTTAGCGTACTTTTAGAGGACGGTAAAAGCTACACGTTTGAAAGCGTGGAAAATAAAATCGATAAATTTATGAAAGGACAGGTGAAATAAATGGCTCTCGGTGGTGGAATTTGGACCGCGCAGAATAAAGTCATGCCCGGTTATTATGTTAACTTCTCCAGCGCCTCTCGTGCAGCGTCGGCCCTCTCGGCTCGCGGTACGGTGGCCATACCTCTGGAGCTCGGCTGGGGTCCGACCGGCAAAGTATTTACCGTAACAAATGCGGACTTTCAGAAGAATTGCCAAAAGATTTTCGGCTATGCTCCGGACGCGCCTGAAATGCTCCCCTTGCGCGAGCTTTTTCAGACGGCGAATACTCTACATTTAAAATGGCCCCGTGGGTGCCGCAGTCTACGTTATATGTTAGAGCAATTGAGAGCTCAGGTACAATTTATCTTGTGAGCACTCTTGCCACGGGAAACGTATATACCGGCCGCGTAAAAGCCGCGGACGTATATAAAATATAAGGAGGGCTTTTTACAATGGATTTTATCAAACTGTTTCTCAGCGAGTACGGTATGACAATTCTCTACACAGTACTTACCGCCGTCGCCAGCTACCTCGGGCTTTGGGTTAAGTCGTTATATACGAAATATATCAACGACAAAACTAAGCAGGACGTAGTTAAGACGTGCGTCAAGGCGGTCGAGCAGCTTTACAAGGACTTACACGGAGAAGAAAAATATCAGGAAGTCGTTGAAGCAAGCGTTGCAATGCTAAACGAAAAAGGTATCACTATTACAGAGCTTGAGCTCAAAATGTTAATTGAGTCGGCTGTCGGGGAGTTTAATAAAGTTTTTAAAGACCCGGACGTGCTTGCACCGATTGACTATGAGGGTGAACAAATGACCCTTGAGGAAAATATGGACTAATAAAAAAATACCCGAGTTGCCGGAAACGGTGGCTCGGGTATTTTTTTATTCTCATTTTTAGGCAGTGCGGTAAAATCGCATAGCAATAACGCTAAAAGTCTGAGCGCTTTGTCGGCATACGGATTTTAGCAAACACGTTAAAATAATAATAGAAAGAGCCCATGCTGCTGGAACAGCAAGAGCCCAGAAAGGAGGACAAGCCATTGAACGGTTATTACACCTCTTATGGATTCATGGGTTTAGTAAACGGTGAATATCTGTTGTTCGCCACCGATACCGAATACTATGAATTCATAGCCGACGACTAACCCTCGTCCCTTGAAGCGCGAGCGGCCGAAAGGCTGCTTGCGTGACTGGTATCTATTATTATATCGCAAAAAACTAAATTTGTAAATAGCTTGGAGGAAAAATTATGCACTACACAATTGCAATGCTGGAAGACGTTCAGGGAAATGTCAAAGTTAATTTTGACGCCACCGGAAATAAGTATTTGGTTGGCCTGTATAACACCGTAACCCGCGAATACACGCACAAGGCTTTCGCTAAACATGCAGACGCTTGTAAGGTTTTTCAATGGTTCACTGAGGCTATTATTACGGGCTGTTATAGCTATGAGGACCGTAAAGCGCAGCTAAGAGCCTAAGTCTATCGAACGCGCATAGCAATAATGCTAAAAGTCTGGTCGTTGCGTCGGCATACAAATCTAAGCAAACACGTTAAAATTATAAATGTAAGAGCGAGTTAAACGCTCGATAGAGGAGGCAGAAAAATGTTTATTGAAACACGTTTTTATAACAACGGCGGCGCGGAGGCGCATTTGAGAAAAAGCCGTCCCGTACAAGACCCAGACGACTATACCGGCAAATATGACTTCTACGTTGATGAGGTCACTGACCTACAAGAATGGATTGATGACAACTTAGAAATTGAGCTTGATGATATTGTGTCCTTGGTACTGGACTTAGAAAGCGGAAAATGGGTTGATATTTCCGCGTATTGTTGAAGGAGGCAAAAAAATGAAAAAATTTCCTAAGTATATAAAAACCTATGACGGCTATATAGGCGTATTTCAGTATCTTGATTTTGGCGAATTCCCCGTTTATAGATTCCCGGGTGGCGACCGTATAGCGTGTAGTAAAGAAATTGAAACCGGTAGCGATTGCCGTGAAGATTTACTTAGAAAAAGCATTAAAGACTACGACAAGCTCGTATGCGTCGCCGTAAAAAATGACCCGCTCGGCTTTATAGATATTTTATATCGTGAGGCTGACCTAAAACCCGACTGCGCGCGGCTTCTTCGCGAGGCCGCTTGCGTCATAGCAAATTTAATGGGCCAATTAGAAATACCAGAAAAGAGAGGAATATAAAAATGGTTGTATATGTTGTTATGGTGACCCCGGAAGCCGCCTGCTCGCGTGTATCAAGTGAGGCATATAAAAGCTTAGAGGCCGCTCAGAAATTTGTTATGGGGCGTTCTGGGGCCCCTGAGAAGCTATCAGAGTATAAATTTAGAGACGCTAATTACTTATACTATGAAATATTTGAAGTGAGGCTTGTATGAAAAGGCGGAGCAAGGGCGACGTTCAATGGACGTTGCCCTCAAGGAAAAGGCCTATTGCCTACAGCACAAAAGCCGTAAGCGATTTAATTGTAGTTTTGTCTCAGCGATATGAGACCATTCAAGACGTATACGACAATATAGTTTACGATGATGCCGCAAAAAGAATTCTTAAAATCTATATAGACCGCGGCTACGGCGCCGTTAGAGCTCGAGATTATTTTAATTAAAAAGGAGAATATAAAAATGAATAGATTCAAATGTCCTAAATGCGATAAAGACCAATACTCGGCTAACCCTTGCGAAAACATGCCTTGCATATATTGCGGCAACCCAACTGTCGTAAAAATGGCGACCTTAGAAGATAAAACAAAGGAGTATATCCTTTACTTAAAAAACGGCGCCTACTTCTGTTGTGCCTCAGATAGGAAACCGCCTCAATATGAAATTTGCAAGAAGATAAAGACTTTTCAAGTTGGCGCCCCTTTTTGTATAAACGCAGGTTCGTACAGAATTATTTATGTCGCTCTTATAAATCTCGGTTTTATAGAGCCTGAATTCACTCATGAAAAAATAGCAGAGTGTCGATACCGGGTTATTATTGATAATGAATACTTCGGCGTGTTTGACACGCAGAGAAACACTTTTGTAGATTAAGGAGGAAAATTTAATGATTGACCGCGGGTATGGCTGCTTTACTCTTTCATGCGATATTTGCTGCGAGGAAGACCCGCATAGCTTTGTTGATTTTTATGACGCAGTAGATTATAAAAAGGAAAATGGTTGGAAAAGCCAAAAGAACGATAACGATGAATGGGAAGATGTTTGCCTAAAATGCACTCAGAAGGGAAAAGAATTAGTATGGGAGTAAAGCTTTATACGCTTGATGAGGCGACGAGCCGTAGTATCTATTAAAAAAGGAGAATACTTAATGAGTTTAAGAGAACAAAGAAAAAAGCGAAATATGACGCTGCACGAGCTCGCCGATAAGAGCGGCGTGCATTATGTCAAAATTCATCAGATAACCAAGCCTAAGAAGCAACAGTCAACCCTTGCTTTTCAAGGAACCTTGTAGCC
>CAZGJQ010000077.1:0-9591 GCA_964525815.1 uncultured Oscillospiraceae bacterium | reverse complement strand
TTTTTTATTTAATTCCCTCGAACAAAAACAATATCTCCACAAACGCTTAATTGCAAATCAAAATAAA
Source organism: uncultured Oscillospiraceae bacterium (assembly GCA_964525815.1). GTDB lineage: Bacteria > Bacillota > Clostridia > Oscillospirales > CAG-382 > UBA1049. Next base: position 9,524 of record CAZGJQ010000077.1, on the reverse strand, counting down.
AAATATAAACACGACTCCCATGGATGCTTTATCAAGAAGGTGTGTCATCGAATACTTTAGTGAAAAACCGATTATAAAGGAATCGGACGCAATAAATATTAGTGAGACCGGTTTACCGAACACGGTAAAACCGCTAAGCATCGTAAACAAAAACGCAAAAATATGAAGCCTTCGGAATAAATACAGCGAGCTGATACCGATACCGCTCTCTGTGCCATCGGGAGTATAAAGGGATATAGGTACGAGATTCTCGGCGGCATAACTGTAATAAAACAGTCCGAGTGCCGAAAAAATAAGAAAAGACAATAGCATTAAGCGATATATTTTTCTTCTTGCGAAAAAGTATTCGCTTATAGCGTTATCCGCTTTTTTAATAATCCCGATTTCTGTAATCTCTTCCCTATACAAAGACGGATGCGGGATAAGTGCCTTCACCGCATAGTTTGGCTTGCTCATGCTGACCACCCTTTTTTGCTTAAAGCTATTTCTCAAGCTCTACTACAAAGTATGCGGACAAGCACAGATTTATGTTCTCAGCTCCCTTGAAATTTCGTTCGCTCTTTTTGTACAGGCGTGCATAGCACGTTTAACCGCTCCATCAAAATCATCCTTATATAATGACTCTAATGCGGCAAGTGTTGTGCCGTTTGGAGAGGCAACTCTCTCTATCAGCGTTTCTATATTTACATCAGATTGTCTTATCATATCAACAACACCCTCAATGGTTCTAAGAATCAAAGGCATTGCCTGCTGCTCTGATATACCCTGCTCGGCGGCTCCGTCCAGCATTGCTTTTACAAACAGATAAACATATGCGGGAGATGAACCGTTTACCGATATAACGATGTTAAGACTGCTCTCCTCCATAACGGATACCTCAGCAATTGAGGACAATAAACCGCAGATATAATCGAATCTGTCCTGAACAACTAAATCGTTCTTGCAAATCGCAACCGCACCCTTGCCAATCAGCATCGGAGTGCTCGGCATAGTTCTGATTACAGGAACATCACTGCCTAAGGAAGAGCAAATCAAATCGATGGGAACAGCGGCGGCGATGGAAATAAAGGTAGTGCTATCAAATGCTTTTTTGTCCTCGGAGAGCCAGCTCATCAATACCGGAACGATAGAGGGCTTGACAGCGATAACTGTATATTCGGCATCTCTGACGGCAGATATTGCGGTTTCGGCAGTATTAATTCCCAACATTATGTAGTTCTCATACTTTGAACTGTCGGTATCAAATATAACTATCTCATCCGGCTCTATTTCGTTAGTGCTCAAAAAGCCATTTATCATGGCGTTTGCCATGTTCCCGACTCCTAAAAAAGCAAAGCGATATTTGAAATTGCTTTTTTTTTGTGCTTTATTGTATTTTGGGGAATTTTTGCTCATTGTTTCATCCTTTAAAAATAAAAAATCGCATTAGTCGGGGGCGTTAATAAGGAAAAAGCCTGCCGTTCCGCCAGCAATATATTTATATAATAATACAAAATGCCGAATTTTTCAAGTGTTATTTTGCATTTTTATAAAATTGTACATTATGAGCATGTATTATGTAACCAGCATTATGTATACCTTATAAACCGGCACATTATGTTGTATAATTCATTGCCGCTCCTGTCAATATATAGTTTCGGTTATGAATAACCAGAATTGAAATGTTTCATTACTTTTTTTCATCATTTTATGACCCGTTTTTATTTGTCATATTTCACAAACGCCCCGTGCAGTATGCATGCAAAAACTGCATACGACGGTTTAGCAATCGAAAAACCGTTGTATGCAGATTATTTTGCTTATATTAATTTTTCAACAGAGGGTTATATTATTGTACTTTCTTAGGCTTAATCATCAATATAAACACTATTGCCACAACAGCCGCCGCAGCCGCAATTGCAAAAGCGGGAAACATAAGGTTAATGTCATCCTTTGCAACATTCTTATAATACCCTGCTATATATGAAGCGGCGACAGCACCCGAACCGAAGCCGAGCAGAACCATACCGTAATTTGTAGCATTATACTTCGTTCCGAACAGGTCTGCGGTAAACGCCGGATAGGTACAAAGGAATCCGCCGTATGCAAAGCCTATCAGCGCTATGAGCACATAAACAAAAACTCCTTCGACAAGATTAATACAAAGCGAAAAAATTGCTGTTGCACTAAGCAGGATTATTATAGTTCTTTTTCTTCCGAGCTTATCTGACATACCTCCCCAAAAAAGTCTTCCGAAGGAGTTGAACAATGTAATCGCAAATACACCAACTGTGGCAGTGGCTTCCATACCCTTAGCTATGGCAATAGGCTTTGCGAAGCCTATTATCATTAATCCGCTCATACAGGAAAGCATAAGAGCTATTGTTATGTAGTAGAAATAGGGTGTCCTTAGCACCTGTGAAGGCAAATAATCCTCAAGCTGCTCTTTACCGTTTTGCTTAGCTGCCCATCCTGCGGGAGCAAAGCCTGACGGGGGGTTCTTAATAAACAGCCCTCCGAGCGTGCAGACCACAATGAATATAATTCCAAGCACCTTAAAGGAGGCAAGCTCTCCCGAGCCCGGAATGCTCAAATCGCCTAGCTTTTTAATCAAAAATTCTACGAGAGGAGTAAACATCACTCCGCCGAAACCGAGAGCCGCTACAATAATACCGGTTATGAATCCCCTTTTATCAGGATACCATTTTTGAGCACATGCAATTGTAGTGGAATAAATAAGTCCCATTCCGAGACCGCCCATAACACCGTAAGACACCCAAAGCAGCCAAGGATAATCGGGGGTTGAATAGGAGGCTAAAAAGAAGCCGGCTCCGAGAATAATTCCTCCGGCTATAACGGTTAATCGCGGGCCGATTATATCCTGTAGCTTTCCGCCCGCACTGCTGGACAAGCTTAGTATAGCGAGCAGCAAGGAAAAGGTCAGGGCAGCGCTGGGCTGATCCTCCGAAAAAAGATGTGCTGCGATACCCGATTGAAAAACGCTCCAAATGTATGCCGTTCCCAAGCAGAGCTGAATCGCAACGGATGCAACAACCGGCGCCAACCTTTTTGTTTTAATCTGATTCATGTTCATCTCCTTATTTTTTATATAAAATGGGCTGTGATTTTCATCACAACCCATAATACAGTTATAGTTTACAGTAATTAACCATACTTTTGCGGTGATAAAAAACCTTATATTATATACAACGTATGTCGTAAAATATAAAGCTCTTAATTAGCAGGCTCAGCACAAAGGATGATTTGTTCATTTGATAAATACCTTAAAAAATTTTCCTAAGTATATCATATGGAGCCGTCATTGTCAATATAAAAAATATGTAGATTTTTTGGTTTTAGAATATTTTTTTCATAAACCTATTGACTTTTCGCATACTATTGTATATAATACAGTAGTGAACAGTAATCAATGCGCATTAACAGGGAGGCGAAAATGAATATACAGTATAAGAAGGGTGTAATTGAGCTGTGCGTGCTCTCTCTTCTTAACAGAAAGGATTGTTATGGGTATGACATTTCCGAGTATCTTACAAAGCGTATAGATATATCGGACGGTACCGTATATCCAATTCTTCGTAAGCTAAAGAGCGAGGGTATTGTAACAACATACCTTTCGGAAGAGAGCGGAGGACCGCCCAGAAAATACTACTCTATTACAAAAACGGGAAAAGAAGAATATCATATGGCAAAAAAGGAATGGCTCTCCTTTACGGAAAGTGTTTCAGAAATATTAAGTGAGGTGGATTTGTTATGACAAAGAACGAATATATGCAGCAGCTCCGGGAAGAGCTTGAAAAAAACCAAATACCGGACACCGAGGATATAATTTTAGAATACGAGCAGCACTTTATTATGAAGATGAATGACGGATACACAGAAGAGGAAATAGCGGTAAGACTGGGCAGTCCAGAGCATATAGCCGGGCAGTTCTTGTCTTTATCCGATAGTGAAACAACAAAAAAACCAAAGCATACAAAGGGTGTTAAGGCATTATTGGTGTCCGGCTTAGCTCTTGTTGATGTTATAATGGTTTGTATTTTTGTGGCTCTGTACTCCTGGGTGATTGCTCTGGCTGTATTATCCTCTGCTTCTTTCATTATCGGTTTCTTTGTTGCGAGCGGCTTGCGTTTTAATGAGCTTATAATTCCCTATACTCCCTTTATAGGCGGATTGCTCTTAGGTCTCTCCTTGTTTGCGTTTGGTTTGCTCTCCGCAGTGGGTACTGTATTCTCTCATATTTATACAATACGGTTAATGAAGGTTTATCTTCGCTGGCATAAGAACACTCTTTCCTCCAACCCCCTCCCTCCCCTGTCCTTTAAGCCGGAATTAAGTGGAAAATTCAGACGACGAATGAGAGCATTAACAATTCTATCAGCAGTAATATTTGCCGTTTTGTCAGTGACAGCAAATATTGTTCTGTTTGCATATGCGGACTTTCAGCCCTACTGGCACGCCTGGGGCTGGTTTCAGTGAGTGAGGTGATGCAGAGTGAAAGCAATTATAGTTACCGGTGCAACCTCGGGGATTGGGTATGAAGTATGCAGAGCTCTTCTTAATGAAAATTTTAGAGTTATCGGAATCGGACATTCAAAAGAGAAAACGGAAGAAGCGCAAAAAAGCTTAAATAAGGAGTTTCCGGAGCAAAAATCGCTGTTTTTTTACAGGGATCTAATGCAACAGAATGAGATAATTTGTCTCTGTGATGAATTGTCGGAGCTCCTTAACAGTGAATGTGATGGCAAGCTCCATGCACTTATTAATAATGCGGGCTGTGTCAGGAGCTGGTACACCACTACAGACGAGGGTATTGAGCAACAGCTTGCATTGAATCACCTTTCAGGTTTCTTGCTGGCTTACCGAATGATGCCGTTCGTAAAAAATGCAAAGGGTAGAGTAATATTTACAAGCAGTAATTCTCATAAAAAAATGAAAATGCGTTGGAATGATATAATGTTTAAGAACCGATATAATCCACTTTTAGCGTATAAGCAGTCAAAGCTGTGCAATTTATTGACTGCTTACGCTATAAACGATCGATTTGTGAAGGAAGGTATTCGTGCATACGGAGTGGATCCCGGTTTAGTAAAAACGAATATAGGAAACAAACAAACCGGCGGACTTATCAATCTTATATGGACTATAAGGAAGCAACACGGAGTTGAGCCGGAAATACCCGCAAGAACATATTTATACCTATGCATGCAGGAAGAGCATCCCGACGGTCTTTATTATTATAACAGCGAGCAAAAGCAATACAGCCGTCATGTTAATAAAGAAAACGCTGACCGCCTGTTTTCGCTTAGCGAAAAGCTCTGTGGTATTGATTTTTTATAGATTAATAAAGGAGGTATACTCGATGAATGTATTGATTACCGGTGCGGCGGGAGGGCTGGGGCGAGCGTTGGCAATCGAATGTGCGGAAAGAGGCTTTAGCTTGATTCTTACGGATGTTAATGCAGATGGATTGCATTCAATAAGAAACGGTATTATCAGACAGTATAATGTTTCGGTTATTATCATAAGCTGCAACCTCACCGATAACAATGATATAAGTGCTCTTATGGAGAAGATTAAAGAAGACAAAATCTCTGTGGATATGCTGCTCAATGTTGCTGGTGTGGATTACGAAGGAGGATTTGTGGAGCGGGACTGTAATAATATATCTAACATTATCCGATTAAATATCGAAGCTACCCTTAGAATAACCCACTTTATTCTCAGTATAAAAAAACCGTATAAAAGGCTATATATCGTTTTTGTATCCAGCTTAGCTTCTATGTACCCAATGCCACTAAAAGCTACCTACGCTGCATCAAAAAGGTTTCTTTTAGATTTCTCGGTCGCTTTGCGTCAGGAGCTGAAGGCATATAATGTTTCGGTGTTATCAGTGTGCCCTGCCGGTCTGCCTACTACGCAGGAAGCACTTCGGGGAATCGACGCACAGGGGTTTTGGGGAAAAGTGACAACAAATCATCTTGAAAGATTCGCAAAAAGAACTATATTGTACTCTTTAAATAATAAAAGCGTATATATACCCGGAGCACTCAACAAGACATTCTGTTATTTAGGCTTTCTAATACCAAACTCGTTAATTGCAGGAATTATTTATAAAAGATGGAGCAAAGCACAGAAAAAATGGCTTGAAAATTTATAAATCCTATTGACAAATACAAGCTCATTGCATATAATTGGACTAAACGGTACATACTGTATAGTCCAATTATTATTTTAAAGGAGGAATCAGCAATGGAATGGTGGCATTGGGTTTTAATTGGTATTGGTGTTGTCGGAGTAGGAGCGATTAAGCTCAAAATCCTGGCAAGCATGAAAAAGAAAAGCGCAAAAAAGCATAGTTTTACGGATGAGGATTAGTATCAATGGCAGATAAACCGCTTAGGAAAAACAAGAGATTTAATTACGACGCTGTACTCGGAGAGAACAACCCGCTACTGCGCTTCCCCCTTCTCTTCGAGGAAGCGTTGAATGAATTTTCCGAAAAGCTCTTCAGGGAAGCCTCATTGAACGACATTTTGAAGAAAGCTAATATGAGCAAAAGCTCACTTTATTACCATTTCGGTGACAAGTTCGGTCTGTACCTTTGCCTGATGGATATAATCGTAAAGAAGAAGCTGGATTACTTTATCCCAAGAATGAAGCAATTAAATAAAGAGCACAGCTTCTTTGATATAATAAAAAAGCTGTCTCAGGACACCATTTGCTTCATGCTCAAGGATAAACGAATACACAGTCTTTCCACAAAGCTGCTCGGAGAGGATGAAATCCTCATAAAGCATATCTATGAGTTTTTTCCCTACGACTATAACGCCGGGTTCGGTCCGCTTATAGAATCGGCAAAAGCAACCGGACAAATAGACAAGAGCTATTCCACCGAGTTTTTGACCAAGCTGATAAGCATTTTATTTTCCAATATGTACGAGCTGCTCCCTACGGGTAAGCCGGAGGAGGTGTATCCGACGGTTACTCGTGTGTTCGATATTTTAGAAAACGGTGTAAAACCGATTGAGATAAAGGAGAAGAAGCAATGATACCTGCTTTTAGCATTGAAAATTTAATTTACAAGTATCCGTCTTCCAAGGAGGACACCATTAAAGGAATCTCCTTTGAGGTACGCGAGGGAGAGATATTCGGGCTGCTCGGTCCTTCCGGAGCCGGAAAATCCACCACTCAGAAGATTCTTACTAAGCTGCTGGAGGATTATTCGGGCAATATAAGCTATTTCGGCAGTAATCTTAAAGGACTCGGCAGGGAGTTCTATGAGGAAATCGGAGTCGGCTTCGAAATGCCGGTGCATTTCGGCAAGCTTACCGCCGAAGAGAATATGCGCTTTTTCTCTTCATTTTACAAAAGCAAGGCAAGCATAAGGGAGTTAATGGAAAGAGTGGGTCTGTGGGAGTATCGGGATATTAAGACCTCCGAGTATTCCAAGGGCATGAAGGTGCGGCTTAATTTTGTACGAGCGATGCTCAATAACCCGAGAGTTCTGTTTTTAGACGAGGTTACGAACGGGCTTGACCCCAAAAACGCAAGAATAATAAAGGATATGATTGCGGAGTTCAGGCAGAAGGGCGGTACTGTTTTTTTAACCACCCATTTGATGAACGATGTGGAGCAGCTATGTGACCGCATTGCTTTTTGTGTTGACGGTAAGCTGCATGAAACATCCACTCCGAGAGATCTAAAAATTAAATACGGAAAAAAGGAAGTCAAGGTAGAGTACAACGAAAACGGAAAGACCGAATCAGGCATATTCTCTCTTGATGGAATCGGCTCTAATCAGGAATTTCTGGATACGCTGAAGACAAAACAGATTGAGACCATTCACAGCGGAGAGACCTCAATGGAGGACATTTTTATTATTGTTACGGGAGCGAGCCTGAAATGAAGAACATATTAAGATTATCCTTGGGCGAACTAAAAAGGCTGGTAAAATACGGAATCCTTCCGGTAAGCTTGGTTACCGCGGTTATTTGGGTAATTATCTTTTTAACCGTTTCCGAGGAGGAGGCGTTGTCGCTTGCACCGCTGTTTATTTTTGCCGATGCTACCGTTATGCTCATAATTTTTATCGGCTCATCCCACCACCTTGAGAAGCAGGAAGGAACCGTAAAATCAATGCTGATGATGCCGGTTTCGATAGGAGAGGTGCTTGTGTCCAAGATTATAGCGGCTATGGTGCTTACAATCGAGTCCGCTGTAATAACCGCACTCGCTTTGTTTTTTATACACGGAGCTGTTGTTAATTATGCTCTTCTGCTCCTTTATGTTATAATAGCATCCTGCGCAAATGCGGCAATAGGTTTCCTGCTCTCTCTGATTAGCTATGATTTCACCTCAATGCTCGGTTTAATGATGTCTTACATGCTGATATTTACTATACCTACCGTTTTATTCCTGTTTGAAGTAATCGGAGAAAAATACGAGGCAGTGCTATACTTCTCCCCCTCTCATTCCGTATCCGTCCTTATATCAAGCGTGTTTGCCGAAAGCACGGATATAACTAAGGTTATTATATCCGCCGTGTACCTTATAATAATATCTGCGGTTATTTTAAGGCTTATGGTTTATCCAGCCTTTAAACGCAGAGCAGTAAGGAGTTGAGCAGAATGAATAAATATATATCACTCTCAAGGTATGAGCTGAAAACAATAATCCGCGATCCATTTCATATGTTTTTATGTGCATTCCCCTTTATCTTATTGTTCATTTCGGTATATCTTTTTCCGGCATTGATGAGCTCTATGGAGCAGGACAGTGCCGAGCTTAAATATACGACTTTAATAATTCTGATGATTCTTGTTACCTTCGGAACCTTTATAACCGGTGCAATGGGCTCGTTTATGCTGCTTGAGCATAAGGATGAGCGAACACTGAATACAATATCGGTCACACCTGTCGGCGCTTCGGGCTATCTTATGTTCAAGCTCACATATATTTATCTGCTATCTGTTGTCAGTATACTGGTTATATTAGTCGGGACAAAGCTGCTCGCTTCGGATGCATATGCGATAGGCGGCGTTTCCTTACTGGATAACATAGGTTCGCTTCACATTTTAACCTATGCTCTTGTAATGGGGCTCTTCGCTCCTTCCCTCGCTCTGTTGCAATCAGCGTTCGCAAGGAATAAGGTGGAGGGCTATGCACTGGTCAAGGGAACGGGTACCGCCGCTATGATACCTCTTGTGATGATTATGGATGCCTTTATGGACGGAACACAATATATACTCGGTATTTTCCCTAACTTTTGGAGTCTCAAGGGTTTTATGCTCACTTTACTACCAAATAATTCGACATCCAACCTAAGCTATACCCTATATTTAATCATAGGTGCGCTATACAGCCTCGTCCTGCTCTTAGTTTGCTACAAGCTATTCCTAAAAAAGGTCAGCTACTAATTATATGAAAAAGACCTCTACGGGGTCTTTTTTTGCTATAACCTTAAGAGCAATCGGTATCATTCACATCAAAGGGCAGTATCATAAGCTTATACTCTATTTCCTCGG
>CAZGJQ010000076.1:0-9632 GCA_964525815.1 uncultured Oscillospiraceae bacterium | reverse complement strand
GTTATGGGGTGTGATGTACTTATTGCGGAGGACATTCTTGACAGCGGTAACACCCTGTCCAAGGTGAAGGAGCTTATTTTATCAAGAAAGCCCGCAAGCCTGAAAATAGTAGCATTTCTGGATAAGCCGGAGCGACGACAGGTTGATATTAAGATAGATTATACCGGTTTTGAGGTGCCGGATGAGTTTGTTGTCGGGTACGGTTTGGACTTCGATGAGAATTACCGGAACCTTCCGTTTATCGGTGTGCTTAAGCCGGAGGCATACAGCGATTAAAAAAGCATAAAAAAAGACGACATCATATGCCGTCTTTTTTTATGGCATTATTTAATAATAAACCTTGCGAACTTGTTCTTGCCCTTGCTAATAACATAGCTCCCGGCAGCTTGGATAACCGAATTAACGTCGGTAACGGGCTCTCCGTCCAGCTTAATTCCATTGCCCTGTATAAGCCTTCTCGCCTCGCTCATCGAGGGAGCCAGCTTTGCGCTCACGAGCATCTCTATGATGCGGGTACCCGAAGGTGCGGAGAACTCCTCAATATTATCGGGAATCCCACCCTTTGCAACGCTCTTATACCTTTCTGCTGCGGGAGCCACTGCCTGCTCACCGTGATACATCCTGACGATGGTCTCGGCATACAGAAAATGAGCTGCACGAATGTCCTTTTCGATAAGCTGCCTGTATTCCTCTTCGGCTAAATCGGTTGTGAGGTTGAAGTACTCCAGTATGAGGTTATCCGGCACCTTCATACATTTCTCGTACATAATATCGGCGGGTTCGTCGATACCGATATAGTTGTCCAGCGATTTACTCATCTTTTCAACACCGTCAAGACCGGGTAAAAGGGGAAAGGTTACGACCTCCTGAGATTCCTGCTCATAATCCTTTTGCAACTCCCTGCCCACCAAAAGATTGAAGGTCTGGTCTGTGCCTCCCACCTCAATGTCGGCGTGAAGCGCTACCGAATCATAACCCTGCATAAGCGGATAAAAAAGCTCATGGAGCCCGATAGGCTGATAATCGTTATACCGCTTCTGGAAGTCATCCCGCTCCATAATCCGAGCGAGTGTATACTTCCCCGCCAGAGATAAAACATCGGCGAAGCTCATTTTGGACAGCCAATCTGAGTTATATGTTATTGTGGTCTTTTCCTTGTCGAGAATCTTGGTTACCTGCTCATAATAGCTTGCGGCGTTCTCTCTGGTCTGCTCAAAGGTGAGAGGAACTCTGGTCTTGCTTTTACCTGAAGGGTCGCCTATCATAGCAGTAAAATCACCTATTACGAATATTATTTCGTGTCCGAGATCCTGCAGCATTCTCAGCTTGCGCAGCGGAACGGAATGCCCTAAATGCAAATCCGGTCTGCTTGGGTCCGCTCCCATCTTTATTCTCAGCTTTTTTCCGCTCTCCAGCCTCTTCTTCAGCCCTTCCTCGGAATACACCGAGACGGCATCTCTCATAATATTGTCAAATACTTCCTTTATTGTCAAATCCGATTTCATCAAAAAACCTCTTGTTTTAATATTGGTAGGATGGGAAGGATACCGTGGAAATAATATTAAACTTGTTGTACTCGTCCATATTCACGGTTATTGAATCATAAAAGGTTCTTAGATAAGAAGCAAACGCTTCCTCTATTAGCCCCTGCTCGACCGCTGAGTACTTTATCTCCAAATCGCTCTGCTCAAGCTCGTTTCTTTGAAATATATAATACCCTACCGTTGTGTTTGATTCTATTATTTCATGCTTAACAATTTCTCCGGGCTCCATATCAAACAGCAGATCCTCAAGCTCCTGCTCCAAGCCACCCTTTGTAAGCAATTGACCTTCTGTAAAGAAATAGTCATCCTCGTCACCCTCTACAAATTCGGCTTCTCCGCTCACCAGCCTGTCGTACAAATCGTTGACCTTCTCTGTCATACGCTCCTTGCTTAAGCTCTGCTTTACATCGTCCAGCTTGCTCTCGAAATCATCGTCATTCGTCTCGAACTTTTTTATAATATGGTAGCCGAATTCTGTCTCAACCAGCCGAACCTCGCCGGGCTCCATTTCAAAGGAAGCCTCCTCAAATTCATCCACCATTTTTCCGTACGTGAAGACATATTCACTTCCGGAGTCCTCGTTATCCTCCTTTTTTTCCTCAAAGGTGGCTTCTCCCGAGGTTATCGCATCAAACGACTCGTTTGCGTTTTGCTCGGCAAGCTCTATCTCCTCCTCCGATAAGGGCTCTCCGTTTGTATCAACCGTCATATAGAGAATGTGCTGCACCTTGACATAATGCTCGTCGAAGTAGGCACGAGACTCCTCGTCGGTAATAGTCTCGTCAATTATTATACTGTTAGTTTCTGAATCGACAAATATAAAGGTCATAGCGTCTATCTTGATATAGCTGTCAAAGTAGCTCTCCTCAACATCACTGCTCGGAATCCTCCTTGAGCCCAGCTCACCGTACCAATATTCCTCAAGCAGCTTGATTTTTGCTTCCTGCTCATAATAAGCCCGCATCTGGTCGATGGTAATTCCGTATTCGGAGAGCTCTATGGCAAGCAAATCCTCGCCGCCGAAGTCGTTGATTACCTCCTCCATAATAGCATCCAGGTCGTTCAAAGCGGTCTCGTCCGTTATTGACAAGCCGAACTCCTTGCAAAAATAATCTATCAGCAACGCCTGCTTGCACAACTCCAAAACACTGTCCGTAACGTTTTGAGCAATGGTCATATCATCGTTTATGATAGTGTTCCAAAAATCGGCATCGTTAGAAACATCCATACCGTAATAGCTTAAATACATATTCACTATCTGCCCTTTTTGTTCTGCAAGCGTAAACGCAAACTGAGAGGACGAGATGCTCATATTCTCATAGGATAACAAAACCGGCTGTGCCTTTGCACAAGCGGAAAAAGAAATAAGTATTACAATAGCTGTTAGTAAAAAAATTATTCTGATTGATTTTTTCATTGCGTTAATCCAATCTCCGGCGACATATAGCTCTTACTTATACTTCCCCGTCCATCGCCGGGCGGACGGTATAATGGCAGCATATTACATAATAATAATATGTGTAAAAGAAATTATAGCCTATTTTGTATAGTTTGTCTACACTATTTTTGTGATAATTTTGTGTAAACGTTTAATATTTCCTTCACGATGCTCAAATTACGGTCATCTTTTCGCATTCTGCATGCTATATGAGGCTTTGCTCCTGCGGAAAGCATTATGCGTCCTCTCAGCTCTTCCTCCGCAGCCAGTGCCGAGGCTGCTCTTATGTCAAGAGCATGATTATAAAGTGAAACTACGCTTCCCTTCTGCTCAACAGAAGAAAATCCCAAAATACTTGCAGCGTTGCGTATAAGAGAAATATCGATAAGGTTTTCCACCGGTTTGGGCAAATCTCCGAATCTGTCTATCAGCTCATCCAGGAGGTCGTTTTTATCCTCCTCGTTCTCAATATTCGCAATCTTCCTGTACACATCCATACGTAGCTTGGACGAAGAAATATATTTATCGGGTATAAAGGCATCAACCGCAATATCCACTGTGCATTCCGACTTCTTCTTGGGTAAAATTCCCTTTTGCAGGTTGACCGCTTCCTCCAGTATTTTTATATAAAGGTCATAGCCTATAGCTTCCATATGACCACTTTGCTCGGAGCCGAGAATATTACCCGCTCCTCTCAGCTCCAGGTCCCGCATTGCGATTTTAAAGCCGGAGCCAAACTCGGTGAACTCCCGTATAGCCTCCAGCCTTTTGGATGCTATTTCGCTGATTAAGGAGCCACTTCTATAGGTAAGATAAGCATAAGCTCTGCGAGTTGAGCGTCCCACCCTTCCCCTTATCTGATGAAGCTGGGATAGCCCCATTCTGTTTGCTTCTTCTATGATAAGAGTGTTTGCGTTGGGAACATTAACCCCTGTCTCAATGATTGTTGTGCAAACCAGAATATCGATTTTCCCCTCCAGCATTGCCGCCCAAACGTCGGAGAGCTGCTCCTTGTCCATTCTTCCGTGTGCGACCGCAACCGCCGTATCCTCAAACACCTCGGCAAGCTTGTTTGCCTTGGAATATATTGAATCAATAAAGTTATGAAGAAAAAAGACCTGTCCCCCTCTGCGAAGCTCCTTGCGAATAGCCTCGTTTACAATCTCATCATCATGCTCCAGCACAAAGGTTTGCACAGGCACTCTGTCTGCGGGTGCCTCCTCCAGAACCGACATATCCCTTATTCCGGACAGCGCCATGTTAAGGGTTCTCGGTATGGGGGTTGCGGTAAGGGTAAGAACATGTACATTTTTTGCCAGCTGCTTAATTCTTTCCTTATGAGCGACACCGAATCGCTGCTCCTCGTCCACCACCAAGAGTCCGAGGCTCGGGAACTCCAAATCCTTCTGTAACAGGCGATGAGTACCTACAACAATATCAATCTCTCCCCTTTTGTATTCCTTTATTATACGAGACTGCTCTCCCTTGGTCACAAAACGGGACAGCATCGCGATTTTTATAGGATACCCCCTGAATCTGGACAGCAGCGTTTGATAATGCTGCAGGGCAAGAATAGTGGTGGGCACCAAAAAAGCCGCCTGCTTACCTCCGAAAACGCACTTAAAGGCGGCTCGCAGCGCAACCTCGGTTTTTCCGAAGCCCACATCTCCGCAAAGTAATCTGTCCATCGGTACGATTTTTTGCATATCCTGTTTTATTTCACCGGAGGAAATAACCTGATCCTCCGTCTCGGTATATTCGAACAAAGACTCAAACTCCTCCTGGATTTCATCATCCGGAGGAAAAGCAAAGCCCTGCTTCCTCTGCCGCTCCGCATATAGCCGAATAAGCTCCTTAGCAATATCGTTCGCCGCATTTTTCGCTCTTGCCTTGGCTCTTTTCCACTCGACCGAGCCCATTTTCGAGAGCTTTACAGTATCCTTACCACCGATAAATTTACTTACCATATCAAGCTGGTTGCAGGGAACATAAAGGATTCCGTTGTCTGCATATACGATTTTTATATAATCCTTGGAGACCCCCTCGCTTACTAAATTCTGAATCCCTGCGAATCTACCGATTCCGTGATTGACATGAACCACAAGATCCCCTACCGAGAGATCCGCATAGGAAGCGATTTTCTCCCCTTTATTAACTCTTTGTCCTCTTGCCGAAACAAGCCTGTTGTTATTGGCGCTTTCCCTTACCGATTCGGTATCGGTTATCAGGACAAAGCCCGCTTTTATAAGCTCAAACCCTTCCGTAGGACTTTTGGAGTGTAGAACCCCGACCGCAACCGTCGCCGGATACAAAGCACCCGAAAAAACAAATGCCGGAATCTCCTTTTCCTCCAGATTCTCAATAAGGTTCCGGGCTGCCCGCTCGTTTCCGGTCAGTACCAATACCTTCTGCTTTGCGTTTAAATAGCTGTACAAATCATCGTAAAGCAGGTCAAGGCTGCGGCTGAAGGAGGTTACACTTTTTGCGGGTATGTTATATTGAGCCTTGTAATCGAACAGTCTTCCCGCTGCCATAAACAAATCAAGAGCAATAACCCTGCAACCCAATTTTTCGAACAAAAATTCGCCGATAAGGGCTACCTCCGCAGTCTTGTATGAACAAATACCCGCTTCCGCAAGCGATTCTATATTCTGTCCGAGTGTGAAGTCAAAGCCCTTTTTCCGTTCCCTTACCCGTCCGGTCTCAATAATAAATGCGGTATAATCCCGCAAATAATCTAAAAGACACTCCTTTTCTTCATATATCATAGAGAAGAACCTGTCCGCAAAGGGCATGCTCTCCCCGTTTTCGGCAATCTCCAGCTCCCTTTTTAGAGCATCCCGCTGCTTTTCGTTGCCCTTGAAGGAGGACAGCAGCTTTTCAAGCTCGTTTATAATGCTTTCTCTTGCTCTTTTATCTGGTACAAGCTCCTTTGCGGGTATGACGGTAAGCTTGTCCGTGTTTTCGTTTCTGCGCTGGGATAAAATATCAAAAAAACCGATAAGATCGACCTCATCCCCGAAAAAGTCCACTCTAAACGGCTCATCATATTGCGGCGAAAAAATATCGAGTATTCCTCCTCGCAGCGCAAACTGTCCCGCACCCTCTACAACCTCGGTGCGGGAATATCCCATGCTAAGCAGACGCTCCACAACCTCGTTTAAGGGTATGCTCCTACCTCTTTCAAGCACGAATACCCGTTTTTCCAATATCTCCCTGGGCATAGTATATTGGGACATCGCATCGGGAAGGGTTATTATTATGTCATAGCTATCCTCGGTTATGCTTTGCAGTACCGCAAGCCGTTCATGCTCCCATTCCCTTGAATAGCTGCTTATATTATCAAACACAAAATCCCTTGACGGGTATACAAGCACCCGCTTAAAAAACATCTCAAGGTGATTCTTAAGCCGGTAAGCCTCTTTTTCATCCGCTACCACCAATAGCCCCTTTGAATCGGTCTCCCTGAGCAGAGCAGCTATTAAAAAAGGGCGTGCGGAATCGCATATACCGTTTACTGCACAGGGTATATGCTTCTCCTTAAGCCCCTCTATCAGGGCTCTGTATTCACTGTCCGAACCGAACTGGGATAGAATTGCTTCCATTAAAAAACGCTCTTCCGGTTAATTATAAATATTCATCGCCTTGTCTGTCTCACCGCTTATTATAAGCTCCAGCGCACCAAAAACCTTGTCGAAGCCGGCGCTTATCCTTGCATAATCCTCAGCCTTTAGCTTTGATAAAACATAATCGGCAAGATTATAATCGGGATGCGGTTTGTTCCCAATGCCAATCTTCAGCCTCGGAAAATCTTGTCCGATATGCTCTATAATGCTTTTTATTCCTTTATGTCCGCCGTCGCTGCCCTTTCGCCTTATTCTCATCTGCCCGAGCTCAAGAGAAATATCATCGAATATGATTATTATGTTTTCGGGAGGAATCTTATAATATGCCGCAGCATCCGCGACCGACTCGCCGGAGTTGTTCATATAGGTCTGCGGCTTCATAAGCAAAACGCTTTTACCCGCAATATTGCCCTTACCGGTCATAGCCATATGCTTAAGCTTTTTTACCGGTATTTCCGCTCTTCCGGAAATATAATCCAACACCATAAATCCGGCATTATGCCTTGTTCCGGAATACTTCTCGCCCGGATTACCCAGACCTACAATCAAAAAATCGCAGCTCGCTCTTTTTTTAAAACCGAAGAAACTCACTTTTTTAACCTCTGTAATTTTTGTCATTAACAGTTTACTTGCAAGCAACCCGTTTGTCAACCGAAAATTTCCGGCTTATACGACCGAGTATTGTAAATATATTATAAATAAGAAAAAAACCGTCATATTTGTATAGACAATATGGAAAATTATGTTATAATAAATTGGTTACACAAAAAACAAGACAATATATAAAACGGAGGATGTTAGCAATATGAGCAATAAGTTCGTTTACCTTTTTTCGGAGGGCAACGGTTCCATGCGTAATCTGCTTGGAGGAAAGGGAGCAAATCTTGCGGAAATGACTCTGCTGGGTATGCCTGTCCCCCAGGGCTTTACCATCACAACGGAGGCCTGCAACAAGTATTATGAGGACGGAGAGGTTATAACCGAGGAGCTTGAAAAGGAAATATACCATTATATTAACGAAATGGAAAAGATAACCGGCAAGAAGTTCGGAGACGTTAACAACCCCCTGCTGGTTTCTGTCCGCAGCGGCTCGAGAGCCTCCATGCCCGGAATGATGGATACAATCCTGAACCTCGGACTTAATGACGAGGTCGCCGAAGGCTTGGCAGGTCTTACAGAAAACCCCCGCTTTGCATACGACTCCTACCGCAGGTTTATACAGATGTTTTCGGATGTGGTAATGGGACTGGAAAAAAAGAGCTTTGAGGTTATTATTGATAAACTGAAGGAAAAAAAGGGTGTAAAGCTCGATTTAGAGCTGGATACTGATGATATGAAGCAGCTCGTAAAGGAGTTCAAGGCATATTTTAAGGCGAATAAGGGAATGGATTTCCCTGCTGATGCAAAGGTTCAGCTAATTGAAGCGGTCAGAGCAGTTTTCCGCTCCTGGAACAACGAAAGAGCGATTGTTTACAGAAGGATGAACGATATACCCGCTTCCTGGGGAACCGCGGTTAATGTTCAGGCAATGGTTTTCGGCAACATGGGCAAGAGCAGCGGTACCGGAGTTGCCTTTACGCGTGACCCTTCCACCGGAGAGAAAAAGCTCTACGGAGAGTATCTTATGGATGCTCAGGGAGAGGATGTGGTAGCCGGCATAAGAACTCCTCTTCCCATCAGTACCCTTTACGATAAAATGCCCGAGGTTTATAACGAATTTATGGATATAGCCACTAAGCTGGAGAATCATTACAAGGATATGCAGGATATGGAGTTTACCATTGAGAACGGAAAGCTCTACATGCTGCAGACCAGAAACGGAAAGCGTACCGCTGCGGCTGCGCTAAAAATTGCGGTTGACCTTGTAAAAGAGAAAATGCTTACAATCGACGAGGCTATTCTCAAGGTTGAGCCAAAGCAGCTCGATGCACTGCTGCATCCTCAGTTTGTTCAGAGCGAGCTTAAAAAAGCCTGTGTATCCGCAACCGGATTAGCCGCATCCCCCGGAGCGGCTTGCGGAAAGGTGTTTTTTACTGCGGAAAGCGCAAAAAAGTATGCGGCCGAGAATAAGGAAAAGGTTATTCTCGTAAGGCTGGAGACCTCACCCGAGGATATTGAGGGCATGTACGCTTCCGAAGGAATTCTTACCGTAAGAGGCGGCAAGACCTCTCACGCAGCCGTGGTTGCCCGGGGTATGGGACGGTGCTGTGTTGTAGGCTGCGGCGATATTGTTATGAGAGAGGAAGAAAAGTTCTGTGTTATCGGCGATACCTGCGTGCGGGAGGGTGATCATATCTCCATTGACGGCTCAACCGGAAATGTTTATTGCTGTCAAATTCCAACCACCGACGTCAGCATAAGCGGCGATTTCGAGACCTTTATGAGCTGGGCTGATAAGCGGCGCACCTTAAAGGTACGTACAAATGCGGACACTCCTGCGGATGCGGCTCAGGCTGTTTCCTTCGGTGCCGAGGGTGTAGGACTATGCCGTACCGAGCATATGTTCTTTGAGGCAGACAGAATAAGCGCAATGCGGGAGATGATAGTTTCAAAAACGGCGGCGCAGCGCCGTGCGGCTCTGGACAAGCTTCTGCCCATGCAGAGGAGCGACTTTGAGGGTATATTCAGAGCTATGAAGGGCTTCCCTGTTACAATCCGCTTTTTAGACCCCCCTCTTCACGAATTTCTTCCTTCGGAGGATGAGGATATTAAGGAGCTTGCGGGTGAGATGGGAATAAGCTTTGAGGAGCTTAAGGCTACCGTCGTATCGTTACACGAGCAAAACCCAATGATGGGACACAGAGGCTGCCGTCTTGCGGTCAGTTATCCCGAAATAGCTCAGATGCAGACCACCGCTGTCATTGAAGCCGCTATAGCCGTTAATAAGGAAGGGTGCGGCGTAGTGCCCGAAATTATGATACCCTTGGTTGGTGATGTTAAGGAGTTAAAATATGTAAAGAGCATTGTGGTAAAGACAGCCGATGATTTAATAACCAAGTCGGGAACCGTTCTCGAATATAAGGT
>CAZGJQ010000075.1:0-9653 GCA_964525815.1 uncultured Oscillospiraceae bacterium | reverse complement strand
GCTTCGGCTATCTGATTTCTGCGTACATAAAACTCCTTGCGCAATGACGCAAGATCGCCGGAGACCTCGCGGTTTGAG
Organism: uncultured Oscillospiraceae bacterium; assembly: GCA_964525815.1. Classification (GTDB taxonomy): domain Bacteria; phylum Bacillota; class Clostridia; order Oscillospirales; family CAG-382; genus UBA1049. Next base: position 9,575 of record CAZGJQ010000075.1, on the reverse strand, counting down.
CCTGCCTTGAGCTTTTCGCTCTCCCGCTTTATATATTGCCAGCCTGTTTCCGCCGCCTGCTCCTTGGCCTTATCAAGCTCGGCAACTCGGTATTCCTCAGCCTCCCGGATTATTTTTTCCGTGCTGCTTTTCTCCGCCTCGTTTATGGAATTAAGAAACAAGGACAGCTGTTCGTAATGTAGCTCCATTTTTTCTGTTCATTTACCTGAGACGCAAATGAATTTCCTTTCCTGGTCTTGTAAACGCTAAGTAACCTGTCTGATAGCTTAGAGCTTAATGCCGACGGCTTCTCTTATTATGTCGGCAAATAACCCCGGACCCTCCGAGCCGTGCCTGTCCGGTATCTCTACAATCAAAGGAACCGAATTTTTCCTTTTCAATTCCAAAATGTAATCAGGACAGAGCTTATAGAGCTTCTGGGTAATCAAGACTATCCCGATTTCTTTATCACCGAGAGCCTTGTCAAGCTCCGCCTTGACGCCGTCCTCGTCATGAACGACCTCGCCGCTTATCCCGGCAAGCCTCAGCCCGACCGCCGTATCCACATTGTCGCTTATCAGATAAAACCGCATGCCTGACCGCCTTTTCATTAAAGAATTAAATCTTGTTGAGTATCAAAATAGAAATTACAACGCCATAAAGCGCTATTGTCTCTCCTAATGCAACGAAAATCAGTGCCTTACCGAACACCTTGGGATCCTCGCTTGTCGCAGCTATTGCCGCCGGAGCTCCCGCCGCAACCGCAATACCGCCGCCGATGCCTGCAAGTCCGGTTACAATTCCCGCTGCTAATAGACCCAACCCCTTGCTGTTGTCCACCGGTACTTGCTCGTCCGCAGCCTGCGTCTGCTCGTTGTTTGCAGGGTCATCCGCAGCCGTTACCGTTAAGGTAAGAGCGGATATAAGGACAAGCAGAACAAGAAAAACAGCGAGATTTACCTTCATAGCCTTACCCGGGGCTCTGCCTTGGATTCTTTTTTTATAGGTATGGAATGCAAGATAGCCGAGCGCCGCGGTAGGTACTGTCAGAATAAGAAGCCAGAATAAAGTATTCATTGATTTTTCCTCCGAAAGAATTAATTTTTTGTTATTTTAAGCTCTGTCCGCCACAGCCTGTTCCGCCGTAACAAAGGGTCTTCCGTCTCCCTCAAAGAAGTGGCTGAACAGCTCATAGAACTCCAGCCTTAATGCCTGTATTCCGGCAATCAGTCCCTCGAGAGCTATAACTATAAGGTTTCCGAGCGCTATTATTATAATGTTCTCGTTTTCACCCGCAAGGGAGAAAACAACCATCATCATACCCGCATGAACCAGTACAAACGCTCCGACCCGTAAAAAGGACATTGTATTGGAAAAATAACTGAGAATGTGTTCGATAACCTCAAATATGCTCTGCATAAGGAACTCCCCGACGCTTTTCGGCTTCCAGTTTATGTGTCCGTCGATAATTCCGATTAACAAATCCTTGACTAATAGCAGGGGTATTCCTATACAGATAACCGTTATAACAACGCTCCCGGGCAGCAGCGGAGAACCGCTCATGAAGCTGTAAACGGCAACCACACCAGAAACATAAACCATTATACCCGTGAAGCCGTTATGGGAGAACAACGCCTCTCCGTATGCTTTTCTTCTTATGCAGGAATACACATTAAGCATCATGGATATTATCATGAGAACAATGCCTATTCCGATTGCGACAGTAAGAACCGTATCTATTGAGTGCATTACCTCCAGCGGCTTACCATCAAGCCCAACGGCTCGGTAGACCGGATCAAGAAGGTGCTCGTAGCCGAAAAAAGACCCGAATATAAGACCGAAGGCAATGGAGGAAAATCCTAAGGGGATAAACAGCTTCCCGAACGGACTCCCTTTAAGCTTCCACGCCAAAAGACCGACCGTGATTAAAACGATACCGTGCCCCACATCACCGAACATGATTCCAAAAATAACGGTATAGGTAACGGCAACAAATGCGGTAACATCCACCGCCTTGTAGGACGGCAGACCGTACATGGAGACAAAGGACTCAAAAATCCTGAACAAACGGTTGTTTTTTAGCTTTACGGGCGGGGTAATCCTGTTTGACTCGTCGTTGTCGCTTATCTCATAAGTAACGCTTTTCAAGGTGTTCATGGATTCTTTGAACCGGTCTGTATTGCTCTTGAAAATCCATATAATATAAAAGAACTGCTCGTTCTTAATCGCACAGAACCGTCTTAGCTCAAAACCGTCACTCAGCCATTTTAACCGAGAGTAAATGTCGTTGCATCTATTTCCGTTTTCGCTCCAGAAGGCGGATATCTGTAAATTTAAAGCTTCAATTTGCTGCTTTAGAATATCTACATTCTCCTGAAGCTCGTCTACGATTTCCGTGGGAGTGCCTACAACTCCGGGTATTCTGATGCGTTCAAAAAACATAAAAGCAAAAATTCTGTCAACTTCCTTTATTTTGTCCTTTGGTGCAAAATAAACCCCCCAGTAGTTATGCTCGTCACTTGAGCAGGGGATAAACAAAACATAGGGGTTGTCCTCGTATGCCTTTAGCTTAATCATCTGCTCCTTGGGAAGATAGCCGTAACGGACGGAAAGAAACTCGCAGCTGGTGGTGTCCTCAATCGGAACATCCAATCCCTTGAAGTGGGTGAGCTGAGTGATCCCCGCCTCACATTCATTGAGCTGCTCCTCCAGCATTTTCAGGTCAGAATAGAGATTATGGAGCTTGTCCTCCACAATCCTGATATAATCTGCGGTATCAATTTCGTCGGTTGAATCCCCGTCAGTAATATTCGCATTAAGCTCAAATCCGGAAACGGCGGCGATTTCCTCTATTTTTTGTATAGTGGCGGTGTACGGGTTTTCTTCCTTGAGACAGGTAAAGCCCATAGAGCCGGAAAGATGGCTGCAGGTGTTCTCGGGGTGAAACTCACCACTTTTTCTGCATGCTTCAATAAAACCGTCAAGCTCCTCTATTTTACCGGATGCTTTTACAAGCATCAGTCTCTGAATTGCCAAGATTTTACCTCCAATCGGTATATAAAAGTGATTAATCCTCTGTTCCGATAAGCATTTTTTTTATTTCGGTAGTGGGGACATCATATCGTATGCCCTCTATTATATGTGTAATATTCCTTACCTCGTTTTCCAAAAGAAAAACATAGCTGAACATAACGACATCAGGGTTGCGGGAAAACCTTAACGCTTTTAGATGCCATTTGTATAGATATTTTTGTGCGGCTTGCTCTATAAATTCAAAATCGGGGACATTTATTCCCGCTCCGTAAATCGTTTTATTAAGTCTTTGCAGCAAATCGGCTGCGGATTCGGATTCCGCAAGCATGGATAGCTCTTTTTCACTTAAACGGCTTAATTCGGGCATAAGAAATTGCTTAATCAGCTCTTTGTCCGCATTAAGCAGCTTCTTCAGACGATATATGTTGATTATGGTGCGGATGTCGTTCTGCAATTGCAGAACCTCCAGCACCTCCTTAGAGTTTTTACCCTTTATGCCTTTTTGTGCAATAGCCTTTAGCTTATTAAACTTATAGTTGTTGAATGCGGCTTCGATATTAAGCTTACCCAAAAAAGCATCGAACTTCTTTGCGTAAGGCTCAAGCACAGCCTTGTATTCGGTATTATCAAGAGCATCAACAAGGTCCTCCACCGATTTTACCTTTGCTAACTTAAGCTGGTCGAGCTGTGAACGGGAAGTAATAAAAACCGGCATATAAAGCAAATAATCCTCAGGACTTCCGGTGTATAGCAGCCTTACGCAGGTAAGAATCATATCAATATCGCTACGGGTAACGAAATACTTATAAAAATCCTGACCTATAGAGAGCTCATATCTGCACAAAACCTCAAATCGCTTAAAAATATGCTTTTTCAGCATAGGCTCAAGCTGCCCTCTGTGAATAGAAGAAACAGCGGTTGTGTCAAAAATATCCTTGTAGGCAGTGCGGTTCTTTAGGTAAGAGGCTATCTCTCCGACGCTTTTACAGCTTAGCATATCGCTGTAATTCTGTTCGGTAAGCCGTTTGCTGTACATCGCACGGGATTTAACAAGTATTGCGTTGGCTGAATATGATTTAACCAAGAAAAACACCTTTCTATCTTAATTGTCAGACAATACTCTGGTATAAAGCTCGTCCACCCAGCGCTGTTGATTATCCTGCTGTTTTTTATTAAGCTCTTTGAGCTTTTTTTCGTTTTCTGCCTTCAGGTCCTTGATTCTTTTTTCGGTACCCTTTTTAAAGCTCTTTTCAACGGTTTTTACTTTTTGTCGAGCTGTCTCCATCTCTGTGTTTATTATTTCTTTTTTTTCTGCTTCGATATTATCATATATTTCCTTACGGTAGCTGAGCGCCTTTTCCTTTTTAATCCTTGCCTGTTTGTCTATATCAAGAATACTCTTAAGCATATAATTCAAAGCGTTCACCATCTTTTCTTATAATTTTTTATACAACAAAAGCACCTCTAATATTTTATTATATCACTTTTAGTCTAAAAAAACAAGTTTCATGAAGTGTTATAATAAATTTCTTAGCATATTTGCCATTATCTTAAGCTCATCAAGAATTTTGTTTTGTTTATCGGTATCACAACGAAATAAAGGGGCATAACTGCCAAGTGAATAAACATATTTGGCTGTTGGGTCTTTAATAGGTACTGCAATGCTAACTAATGAGTTATTATATTCTTTTTTTATTATATATTCTTTTTCTCTTATTTCTTTTCGAAGCTGATTAAATTTTTTGTCATCAAATGCATTACCCCATTTTTCTCCCGGAAATCCCCACTTATCTTTTATGATTTGAAAACTTTTTTCATCAGAATATGATACCAATATCCTTCCGGTAGGTCTCTCGTATATATGGGCAACTTGATCTGCTGACATATCGACCTTTATAACATTTTTACCTTCGATAGAAACAAGCGGTACTCGGTTGCCGTTTACTAAGGCTGTTAATATAATCGACTCGTTTATTTTTTCACTGAGCTTATACAATAACTGCTTTAATTCTCGTATAAGCACACTGCTTTTTGACAGTTTTCCTGCATTTATCATATCATCGCATTTGGGGCCGGCCAGATAATGCGATTTCTCGTTTTGAATCGCATATCCGCAAAAAATCAATGTTTTCAAAATGTTATGCACAGTATTAGGTTTTTGCTTAATTTTTTTGGCAATGCTAAAAAGTCCTATTCCGTTTTTATCAATATCATCAAAAACTAATATGTCAAGTATATCAAGAGCCTTTTTTACTGAAAGAACCAAAGTGTCGCTCATTATTTTTTCTCCTTTATAAACAAAATATCAGACAGATGTATAAATACACCTGCCTGATTATTATACTACACTGTTTTTTTATTGGCAAGAGGGCAGTTGGTAATGCAGCATTCGGCTGTGGCGGGTCTGTACTTTTGTATAGGATCGAGTTTTAGCAATGCATCATGCAGTGCCTTTTCATCAATTACATCCGGTGGCATCTCGTTTACCTTCGAACCAAGATACTTAAATCCGTCGTCCCCGCAAAGCGCATACTTGCTTGACCAATTACATCTGTTTGTATCAACAGGCAAATATTCGATTTCGTTTCCTTCAATATTTATTTTTACGATTTTTGATTCTGATAATGCAGCTACCGGGCATTTTTTAATACAGTTTAAGCAGTTTTTGCAATTATCTTGCGTTTTCCCGGTTATCTTCAAATCGGATTGTATCAATGCGGCATCTGTTATAATAGCAATAAACCTTTGGTTTGTTCCGAATTCATCTGTGTTCACCTGTCCGTTATATGCAAGTTCACCTATACCTGCTGTTACAGCTTCAAGCGAGTTGCAGGTGTTGTCGTGTTGTAAACCTCTTGGGCTGCCGATTTCTGAACCGAGTCCAAGAAGGTTATATGAATAAACGGCGTTATAACCGAGGTTATTTAGCTGCTTAATAACGGTGAAAGCAATATTTCCAAGTAACCTTAGTCCCTCATACTGTGCGAATACATAAGGTCCCACCGCTTCAGCAGGTGGTTTTCCTGCTCTTTCAACAACTCCTTCGGGGAAATGAAGTCCAAGCATTATAACGCTTTTTGCATTTTGCACATAGTCTTTTGGAGCAAACAGCTTTCTTTTCTTTTTTTTGATTATCGGATCATATTGATAAAATCGAGGTTTTTTATCAATAACGGTAAGTAGCTCCTCATCACCTTTTATGCTTTTCGTCTGTTCAAATACTTTATTCATTCTTTTAACTGAAGAAATTCCGATTAAGTCTGCACCTGCTTCAAATCCGGCGTTCTTTACAATGTCTGTTACCTCCTTAACACCGGTGAATGTGTTATCGCTTGTCAAAACTTTTTTCTGCTCGGGGAATTTTGCGGATGTTAGGATAGTAGTGTACATAGTACATATACCTTGCTCTATGTTACTTTTTTCAAATCCGCATATTTCTGCCAGTGCATCGTTATCAACGCTTGTTTGCACTATTGCCGAATATCCAAATTTTTCGAGCTCTCTTGCTATGTCGTATGCAGTGAAATTCAAAGCAAATTGCGCATTCGGCTTGTATTGGCTTAGAACAGTCTGCCTGATTTCACCGCTTTTTGGAATATTGAATTTCATTCCCAGAACAATTGCACTTTCTGCATCAGGCATATATTTTTTCAACTTAATTGCAGTATTGCTAAGTGAGCTATCCTTAACAAATCCAACCATATCAAGGTTATAATTTAAGGCAAGGGTTATCATTTTATCAATTATACCTCTATGTACTTCGAGATCGTTTGGAGTAAAGTGTCTTTTTCTTCTGTTTATTTTTGTGTACTCGGGGTCACTATATCTTAAAGGCTTTGGTAAGCAATATCTAAGACAGCTTCCGAATGCACCACCGCGCAAGCCTTCTTTCTTTACAGTTTTGATAATTGTTTTTTCATTAACTACATCGGGTATTTTTAAATTTAAATCAAGGTCAAAATGCTCACCCCATGCGCAGCGCCATAAATTCTTATTTGCAAATTTATATTCTCTGTCCTCAATTTTTAAGACTTTCACTCCGTCGCACTCTTTTCTATAGGCATCGGTAGGACAGTTGCGGATACATTCACCGCACATATCACAAAGTTTTTCACCGTCGTAAAGAGGATCGGGCTCAAGTTCTGCATCGGTAATTATGGAAACAAAACGATTCCGTGTACCATATTCGGGCGTCATGGATAATCCGTGCCATCCAAGCTCTGATAACCCGGCAGCAACTGCTGAATAGATATGTGAAATATCAGGTGCAAACACTGCATCAAGGTCTTTGTATGCTCTGTATCTCCAAATGTTGCTTGAGGCGATCGGTATAACCTTATGTCCCATATCATCTAAAAACCGTGCTATTTTGAATGACATCATATCAAGTTTATCATTCATAACATATTGTACTGCATACGGTCCGATATTTTGCGGTTCGGGCTCACCTCCGAGCTCAATGCATGCGTCAGGGTGGTGTATTGCACACACAATAACACTTTTGGCAGTTGGCAGTATTCCTTGTGGGCTCATCATAATCGGTGCGTTGCTGAATCGTTCAATATTCGCTATTCCAACTAAATCCGCACCTATGGAATATGCGAATTCCTTTACCTTTGCGGTTAATCTTGAATCTTTCAAAATGTACATCCTTTCGATAAAATTTTATGTTCAATATTATGGAATGATATACTATAATACAGAACAGTTATATTATATACATTATATTTAACTTTGTCAACAAAAAATAACATAAAATTATTTACCGCATTTTTAGTCATAATAAAAAATCGATTGATTTTGAGAAAGCAAAAGTACGAGGCATTGTCGATTCCCAATCGACAATGCCTCGTCTATTGTCATTTGAAGGTTTTTAATTTACATGATACTTATAATTTACTGTTGTTATCTTTTATCGAATTCTGGGTTATAAGCATAAAAGTTCTTATAATCGAGGTTATCCTGAACAACCCTCAAAGCATCTCCGAAGCGTTGGTAATGCACAATCTCCCGGGCACGCAGAAAGCGTATCGGATCCTTAACATCCGGATCATCGGTGAGACGAAGTATGTTGTCATAGGTGGTTCTTGCTTTCTGCTCTGCGGCCAGGTCTTCGTTCAGATCCGTTATTGGATCGCCTTTAGATTGAAGGTACTTAACCGAGAAGGGTACTCCGGCAGCGGAAACAGGGTAAATACCTACGGTATGGTCTACATAATAGTCATCAAACCCGCTTTCCTTTATCTGCTCGATAGTCATATTTCTGGTCAGCTGATATACAATAGCACTAACCATTTCCATATGTGCCATTTCTTCGGTACATACGAGCTATCAATGACTATTCGTCGGAGCTTGGTAAATGGGGATATAAATCCAGCTCAAAGTCATCGGGGGAATTGTTCCAGCGACCGTTGACATTTTTTATATATACAACCTTTTGTATAACTTCCTTTAAGAGAATGTTTTTCTCTGCCGGTGAATCGACGGTTCTGTATATCTTGAGGACTTTTTCAATTTTGGGTATAATACTGTTCCGTTGGCTCTCAATTTGTTTTTCATGCATTAATTCGTTGAGAGCATTCTCATGCTCTTCATTACATTCATCTATTTTTCGTGCGAGATACATATTTCTCTTCATGAAGGTGTCAATGGAATATATCCGTTGTTCGAGCAAATCATATGTATTGTTAAGCTGATAATTAAGCTGTGTCAAATCCTTTTCTATTATTGACAGGGCTCTTTCCTTAACCTGTATATGACTTTCTAATTTAACAGGATCATCAACCTTTGCCTTAAAGTTACCCGACCAGCCGGCAAGCGCTTTAAGCACACTCTCCTCGACACTTTTTAGGGAGGAGCTTATATTATCACAATAAACTGCCGAGCACATGAGCACATCATCTGTGTCTCGGTAAGGTCTGTACGGGCGGCGCACCATTTTTCTTCCGCACTTGCCGCATACAACAATACCCGATAAGGGGTTTTTTATTGTCCTGTTTCCAGGAACAGGGGAGTGGGAGCTATTTAGGCTTAACAACTGGGAAGCATTGTAAAGATCGGGGTCTATTATAGGCTCATGTAAACCGTTAAACAACAAACAGTCTTCCGCTTTTCTTTTTGGGCGAATCTTAATAACCTCTCCGCCGACAATTTTTTTTTCGACAGAACGACGGTTCCATCGGATCTTTCCCGCATAGATTGGATTGCTCAGGATATCCCTTACCGAGGCAACAACCCATTTCCCGCCCTTAAGAGGAGTTATTTTCAATTCGTTGAGCTTCCTTGTAATCAACGAAGCACCTAATTGCTTGCGGGTACCGTCAGGCAGCAGCTCGCCGTTAACATATAAATCAAACATCATTTTTACAACCTCAGCCTGTTCCGGATGAGGTTCCAATGTATAACCCTTTACCTTATCAAGCTTCTTTTTTATATAACCGTATGGTGGAACGCTTCCGATATACTTTCCTTCCTTGATTGATTGTAACCTGCCCTGCTGCAGCCTGCGGTTTATAGTCTTGTACTCCCGGCGACTCATAAAGAGACCGAACTCGAAGTATTCC
>CAZGJQ010000074.1:0-9673 GCA_964525815.1 uncultured Oscillospiraceae bacterium | reverse complement strand
CAGAGAGCGAGCTTATTTCCCGTGCCAAGCAGGGAGATGAAAGAGCCTTTGAGCAGCTCGCCGGAAAATATCAGCGCCTGCTTGAATGGTATGTCAGGCAGCTTAATCTGCCGATTTCGGAGACGGATGATTTTATACAAGAGGGACTTATCGGGCTTCTCAAGGCGGTAAGAAGCTATGACAGCAGGTCTTCGTCCTTTGTTACCTTTGCCTCCGTATGTATAAAAAGCAATATAATCAGTGCGGTTCGCAAGTATAATAAGCAGAGCAAAGTGTTGGTTGCGTTTGAAGACAACCTTTATAATACGGTTCCGGATATGTCGGGTTCCCCGGAGAGTGATTTTATAGATAAGGAGAGCGTCGGGATTATATATAACAAGGTATTCTCGGTGCTTTCGGAATACGAGCTTTCGGTTTTTGAGATGTATCTTTCCGATATGTCATATCAAGCTATGGCATTTAAATTGGGAAGAGATCTTAAAAGCGTAGGGAATGCTGTTTACAGAATTAAGAATAAGCTGAAGCAGACAATTAACCCGAACCGTTAATATACCTTTGTAGCTTAATAAAAGCGTTGCGCATCTATTTGCCCCGGCAGATTAAAAAGCAAAAATGGCGGTTTGATTCCGCCCGAAGGGAAAACGAAAAGCAAATTTTCAGACTAAGGAGAAAAGCAAATGTACGAAGACAAGACATTAACCTGTAAGGACTGCGGGGAAGAGTTTATTTTTACCGCAGGAGAGCAGGAGTTCTACGATTCGCGCGGATTCCAGAACGAGCCTCAGAGATGCAAGGTATGCAGAGATAAGAGAAAGAACGCTGCCCGTTCGCCTCGTGAGATGTTTGTTACAAACTGCGCACAGTGCGGAAAAGAAGCAAAGGTTCCTTTCCAGCCTTCGGAAGACAGGCCGGTTTATTGCAGCGAGTGTTATGCTGCCATGAAGAATCAGTAATCAGAGCTGTAGTTTAATTATACATAAACGAAGAGAGATTATTGCGGGAACACAAACGAGCTGCGGTGTTTTATCACCGTAGCTTTTTGTTGCTGAAAAAATCGGCATTTTGCGTTGTGATACATAAAAAATGGGATAATACAGAGGCTGTTCAGCTCTACTGTATATCCCATTTTTTTAAAACCTTAATTATGTTCGGCTACAAAAAATTATAACCCAAACATTGAAGCATTTGTTTTTTTGATTACTCTAACCAGCTGTCCACTAATTCGCGGTTTTCTTCAATCCACGCCTTCGCACCTTCGGTATCGTCCTCATAATCCTCTAATGTGGCAATGAGGCTGCCGAACTGATCACCGGTAAGGAAATAGTTATCCAAAAAATCGTTTATTTCCGGATGGTCGTCCGCAAAATCCAAGCGTGTAATTGGGTTAATCGTTTCCGAGCCGCCGTAAATATTGTTAGGATCTTCTAAGAATTTCAGGTCAAAGGAGCCGAACTTCCAATGGGGAGCCCAGCCGGTAACAACCACCCATTCCTCATCATCATATGCCGCCTTGAGCTCGGCGGTCATAGCGGAATCGCTGCTGGTTATAAGCTCAAGCTCCAAGCCATACTCATCGATAGCACTGTTTGTTGCGCTCATTATTCCGGCTGCGGGATCGATACCGATAATTCTGTTGTTAAACTTTTCGGCGTTGTCGTTCAACTCCTCGATGGAATCAATATCCACATATTGAGGAACAACCAGACCGATAGCAGCTCCTTCATAGAGGGGTCCCAAATCAACCACATCATCCTTGAGCTGGCTGTAATAAGATTCGTGGGTGGTGGGAAGCCAGGCGGTGACCATGAAGTCAATGTCACCCGTGGCGACGCTTTGCCAAAGAACGCCGGCATCCATGCTTCTCAAATTTACCTCTACATCATACTCTTCCTCAAGTATTACCTTTACCAGATGGGAGTTTGCGTTGGCACATGCCCATTGTACATATCCCAGCTCAATAACCTTGTCGTCATCCGAACTGCTACATCCGGATATTGCGAGCAGCGCAAGCACTAAAACGAGCATCAATGCACCGACTCTTGCTGTCTTTCTTCTTAACATGAAAAAACCTCCTAAAGTTTCTTAATTATTTTTTCGGGATTTACCCTGTGTTAAGCGATCCAATATAATAGCTATTATTACCACAGCTAAGCCACCCTCAAACCCCATACCTACATTAAGGGTCTGAACACCTGTAAGAACAATTTCTCCTAGTCCGCCGGCTCCTATCATGGAAGCGATAACAACCATTGATAACGAGAGCATTATACACTGGTTTATACCTGCCATTATCGTGGGCATAGCAAGAGGGAGCTGTATTTTAAACAGCATTTGATGCCATATCGAGCCGAATGATTCTCCTGCTTCAACCAAATCGGCGGGAACCTGTCTGATTCCGAGATTGGTGAGCCGTATTGCGGGAGGCATTGCAAAAATAATAGTTGAAATAACCGCCGGTACAGCACCTATCCTGAAAAACAGAACAGACGGAATCAAATAAACAAACGCAGGCATGGTTTGCATAAAGTCTAAAATCGGTCTTAGAATTTTGTTTAGTGTATCAAACTTTGCGGATAGGATACCCAGCGGTATGCCTATAACCAAGGCGATAAGAGTTGCCGTAAAAATTAGCGCCAAGGTGGAAACAGTTGCCGACCATAATCCGAGACTTTCGATAAGAAGGATACTGACTAAGCTGAACAGAGCCATTCCTTTTCCTGACCTTTTAAAGGCTATAACACCGATTACGATAGCTATAACCCAGAAAGGGAAAACATCAAGTATAAATTTAAAACTGTCTATAATAGCTTCGATAAAAGTGCGTATACCGGTAAAAAACGGCTTCCAAGCACTTTGTAGATAATCAACTATATCTGAGAAATATTTACCGATAGGTAGCTTAGGCATTATCGTTTCCCCCCTTTGTGATTAATGCACGCAGCACATTGCTCTTGATTATTACACCTAATAATTTTTGGCTCTCGTCAACGACGGCAAGGGGGATTGAGGATTCCAAGGTCAAGCCTATTACTTCCTTTATTTTACAGTCCGGGCTGACCTTATTTATTTTATCTTTTTCAACAATGTCATGTAAGGATGTCTTTTTTTCGGTTATGGCCTTTTTTATGGTATCCACAGTGACCGTTCCTTCAAGAATCCTTCCTTCCCTGACCACCATCAGAGTTTCGAGTCCGTATTTTTTGCATTCCGTTAAGGCTACATGCGGATTCTTGTTAATATTGACCGTAGTCCAAGGCTTGACCATTATATCAGAAACGGTAAGAACATCGCTTCTGTCAACTCCGTGCACAAACCTCTCCACATACTCGTCGGCAGGGTTTGACAGGATTTCCTCAGGCCGTCCAATTTGTATTAATCGACCGTCCTTCATCAGCATGATTCTATCCCCGAGCTTTATCGCCTCGTCCAAATCATGCGTGATAAATATAATGGTTTTCTTCATTTTTTGCTGAAGATCTATCAGTTCATCCTGCATATCGCTGCGTATTAAGGGGTCAAGTGCGCTAAACGCCTCATCCATCAACAATATTTCCGGATCGTTAGCCAAGGCTCTGGCAAGACCCACACGCTGCTTCATACCTCCGCTTAATTGATTGGGGTAGCTGCTCTCGTAGCCCTCCAATCCGACGAGCTTTAGTGCTTCTTCCGCCTTTAAACGTCTGTCCTTTTGAGGGATTCCCTGTACTTCGAGACCATATTCGACATTTGTAATTACCGTTCGGTTGGGTAGCAGTGCAAAGTTCTGAAAAACCATGCTCATTGTCCTGCGTCGGGTTTCTATTAACTCCTGCTTCTTCATTTTAAGAATATCTTGACCGTTTATTATTATCTCTCCGGAGGTCGGTTCAATCAGCCTGTTGAGGCAGCGAATAACGGTTGATTTGCCGCTACCGGACAGACCCATTACCACAAAGGTCTCTCCCTCCTCAACCTCAAAGCTTACGTCATTAATACCGACAGTAAGACCGGAGGACTTGAGTATTTCGTCCTTGCTTTTCCCCTTTTCAATCATTCTTAATCCGTGCTTGGGATTGGTGCCGAAAATCTTGAAAAGATTCTTTACGATAAGTTTACTCATTGATTCACTCCAAATAAAAATATTAGATATAACATTATATTAAAAGCAACAAAAAAATAGTAATTTAACTATGCTATGTAAGACAGTTAAATATACTACATATATTTGTGTATATTAAAAATAATGATGCTTAAGTATATGCATTAATAAAATACCACAATTAAACTATCGTTAATTATAACACGTTCATGAAAGTATGTCAAGGAGCTTCGTGTAATTTTTGTACAAGGGTAGAATTATATTATTTATAATGTTAACGGGGTTAACGCTATGGTGATTTGATGTGCATATATTATATACGGATTACCCAAACAAAGATGAATAAAAAAAGCACGAATTATAGATTTGCATAAATATTTATTTAAAGTGAAAAGCAACAGGTAAACACGTTTAGGATGTGTATTTGGATAGGAATCTATGCTCGATGGTATGTCATTTATTTTCAAAAAATTAATTTTTTTGTTTTTTTAGTTGATTTTTATAGAAACAATGTATATAATAAGACTAACAAATAAAAAGGAGTACAGTTATGCGAAAATATATCAAGTTCCTATCATTATGTATCGTGTTATCGTTTATGTTAACTCTTGTTTTAACAAGCTGTGGGGAGAAGACCTCCGAGCAAGACAGCAAGGACATCAGCGGAGGCTCAGAGTTTTTAGTTCCTCATTTAGGTAATGCAGATTACTCCGGTAAAACTATCAGAATACTTGCTACCCTAAAGGACGATGTTTACGGTGATGTTCAGATCGCACCGCTTGAGTCGAACGCAGAGCCGGTTAACGATGCGTTCTTTGACAGGAACAATGCGCTTGAGGAAGAATACGGTTTTTCAATTGAGGCGATTTATACCGATAGCTGGAATCCGTTCATAGAGAGAGTAAGAAATGATATGTATGCCGGTACTGTAAGCTACGATGTTATAACCTCCGGGTTAAACACCTTAGCTCCTCTTGTGCTCGACGGTATCCTTATGGATCTTCACTCAATTGAAGGCTCTCACCTTAACCTGAATGAGGAATGGTGGGATGTGGCATCAAACAAGGATATGTCAATCGGCCATAAGCTGTTTTTTACGACCGGAGACATATTTGTGCTGGATGATGAGAGCACGGTTGTTACATACTTTAACAAGGATCTGATAGCCGATCATAACCTTGACAACCCATATGATCTCGTTTTCGACGGTACATGGACGCTTGACAGAATGTACGAGATGATGAAGGCGGTAGCTCTTGAGGACGGGGACGGCGAAATGAATGTAACCGGAAACGATGTTTGGGGACTCGTGGGCGGTGCGTTTGAGGCATATAAGTACATACTCGGCTGCAACGCTCCCCAGGCTTATAAGGATGATAACGACATGCCTTATTTGGGAATGACTGACGAAAGGTCGGTTAATGCCTTCATGAAGGTATATGAAATGTTTACCGACAGGAGCTGTACGGCATATACAGAGCAGTATTATAGATGGGACGACGCTGATGCAAGCACTGTTGTGGACAATTTCTACTCGGGTAACGCTTTGTTCTTCGCTTCGTTAACAAGTGCGGTAAACAGTGCAAAAATGAGAGAAACAAAGGTAAACTACGGAATTGTACCGCAGCCCAAGTATGACGAAAATCAGGATACATACACCTCCACGATCAACCCATACCGCTTTTACTGCCTCTCAATACCCAAGGGAACAGAGGATCTTGATTTTGTAACCTTTGCGCTTGAAGCAATGGCATATACGGGAAGAGAAATGGTAACACCTGAGTATTATATGAGAACCTTGCAGCTTAAGCGGTTTGATGATTCGGAATCTCCGGAGATACTGGATATTATTTTTTCTAACCGTATCGTTGACCTGTCAGTGGTGTTTAATTGGGCGGATTGCATACAATGGTATAACAACATGCTGTTCTCCGAGAGTGACGCAATAGTATCTTATGTACAGAGCAGAAAAGAAGCGTTTGATGCGGCGTTAGAGGATACTCTGGATACAATAATGATGCACACTGATTAAAAACAGTAAGAACCCAATATTTAGCAAAACATAGCCCCTCGTTACAGAGGGGTTATTGAAATGCCACCTGACTATGGGAATTGGAATAGTGTTGCAAAGAGATTTCGTCGCTGGTTAGAAAATGGTTTGTGGGAAAAGATACTTGAAAACATTGTAGATGAGCTGGATTTTGAATGGTTAATGATAGATGCGAGTCATATCAAAGCACATCCGCATGCAGCAGGAGCAAAGGGCGAAAATCAAGATATGGGACGTACAAAAGGGGGCTCAACTCAAAGATACATTTGGCCGTGGATGCGAATGGTATGCCGGTCAGAGCAATTATTACAGCAGGTACCATCCATGATTGTAAGCAAGCTATCCCGCTGATTGATGGTATTTTTGCGGAATATTTATTTGCAGATAGAGGTTACGACAGCAACAAAATCATTGAAAAAGCACTATCGCAGCACATGCAAGTGGTTATTCCACCCAAAAGAAATCGTAGGATTCAAAGAGACTACGATAAATACCTATACAAACTTCGTCTTTTGGTTGAAAATGCCTTTTTGCATCTCAAACGCTGGCGAGGGATCGCTACGAGATATGCCAAAAATACATCATCGTTCCTTGCTTCCGTACAAATTTGTTGTATTTTTCTCTGGGCAAAGGTGGTAGCATGATCTTATGTCCACACTATTTAATAGGTATCCATATAAAAGCTTAATCTGTAAACTGCATTAAAGTATATAACAATAAAACAAGGATGCATTTTCAAAAAAGCAAAGCGATGTTTCTCTTGTGTGGCATTTATATAGTAATCAAAGCAGTTATAATTTAATTGTAAGGCGTAGATTGAAAAAGTAAAGGTATATTTTTTTATTATTAATGCTTTTTAAGGATGATTAACAAGATGAACGACATTTACCGTTTTTGGGCAAAAAGTCTACCCGAAAAATCGCTTGTTCAGCATATGATTGATGTTGGCAGCATGGCAAATGCATTGCTTATCAACAGCTCAATAAGTACTGCCGGTGATTTATTATATGAATATTTTTCAGGAGTAGATGTTACAAACGAAATAATAAGCATTATCGCACTACACGATCTTGGTAAATGTCATCCTTCTTTTCAAAGCAGAGCTACCGAGTTGCCTTTTGTTGATGAGCTGAAAAGAAGGGAAAAGATTCCGAATAATGCTAACACAAACTACAGGCACGAAATTGGTACGAAAGTTATGCTCGAAAGAATAATGAAAGAAAAATATTTAAATCTTTCGAACAATATAAGAAAAATGATACAAAACTTATTAAGACTGCATCATCAAAAAGGTGAAGTGGATTACATAAGAATCCAAAAATGTCATGATATAAAATATTGGGAGGATATGCAGAACTGTTTATTTGAACTTATATGCAAGCTTTTTAACGCCGATTTTAACCACTTGAGTGTATGCAACGATCATGACGGGGCTGCCGTTATTATCTGGGGAGCAACTGTGCTTGCAGATTGGTTAGCTTCGGGGCAAGAAGAATTTTACAATATCGATAGTGGTTTATCCGATATGGAGTATAGAAAGGAGGCGGAAAAAGCTGCCGGTGAGGTTATTAAACGATGCGGTTTTCAAAAGAATGCAGTAATACCAGTAAAGTCATTTGCTCAGATGTTTGCGTCCATATCAAACGACACAATCCGACCAGTACAGCGAAAATGTATTGAAATTGTAAAAGAATGGGACAAATGCAAAAAAACATCCGGGTTGGTTATTATTGAAGCTCCGATGGGCGAAGGAAAGACGGAAGCGGCACTTTTCCTTTCGGCACATTTATTAGAGCTGTTTGGAAAAAGCGGATTATACATAGCGTTGCCTACTGCGGCGACAAGCAACCAGATGTACGAAAGAATTAATGATTTTCTTAGTTTTCAAGGAATATCTGGCTCGCGATTGTTACATTCGATGGCATGGATGATCGACGATGAAACCCAGAGAACTAATGTTGATTTTAAAGACAGCGAAGGCAATTATATGGATATGGAGGTCTGGCTTGCTCCGTTACGCAGAGGACTGCTATCGCAATATGCGGTCGGTACGGTGGATCAGGTAATGATGTCAGTTATGCGTATTCGCAGTGGAATACTCAGAACAATCGGAATAGCCTCAAAAGTCTTAGTGATCGACGAGGTTCACGCATACGACTCTTATATGTATTCCATTATAGAAAGACTTCTAAACTGGTGTGCAACACTTAATATTCCGATTGTTCTGTTGTCGGCGACGTTACCTGAAGAACGGAGAAATTCAATTATAAGAGCTTATGGGGGTGAATGTACTCGTCAACTCTTATCTGCCTATCCATTAATAACAACAGTTTCAAATGATGGAACTACCAATGAATATGAAGTCGTTGATACATATATGAAATCTAATGTTTTTATTGAGAAACTTCCAATACTCGGCGATTGGGCAGTCCTCGCTGATGAAGCGATAGAACAGGTTCGGGACGATGGCTGCCTTTGCATAATACTAAACACGGTGGCGGAGGCGCAGAATCTTTTTTTTGAGTTGCGCACAAGAGTGGATGACTGCGATATAAAAATCATTCTTTTTCATGCGAGGTATCCTGCGGGAGAAAGACAGATTATCGAACAGGAGTGTTTGAATTTGTTCGGAAAGAAAAGTCTTTTTTCCACAAAAAACATTGGTTACCAAGCTCGTCCTAAAAAAGCAATACTTGTGGCGACGCAGGTTGTGGAGCAAAGCCTTGATTTGGATTTCGATATTATGATGAGTGCAGCAGCCCCAATAGATTTATTGCTTCAGAGAATGGGCAGGTTACATCGTCATTCGGGCAGAATACGGCCGGGTAAGCATAAAAATCCGTTACTCAAAGTGCTGACTCCTTATAACAGCAACGCCTTTAAACCTACCGAGGCCGTTTATAATAAGTGGATATTGATTAAAACTCTCGAGGTGATTGACGGAAGGAGTATTATAAATCTTCCTGTTGATATACGAAGTCTCGTGGATGGTGTTTACGGAGTTGTACCGGACAGCGGTTCGGACGAAGAATATAATATATGGGCAGAAAAGACCTTTAGAGATGAATTGAACTCTGAAAAGGCGCAGAGAGTAATATTTCCGATACCGAATAAAAAGTCTTTCTTTGCTGAAGTACCAGGCGATTTCTTTGAAGAAGACAGCAGTGACATGACAGTTCCGGAAGCCTTAACCAGGTTAGGAGAGCCACAGCTTCGGTTTGCTATTGTATCACTACCTGAGACTGAGGGAGCAGACAATCCAACAAAACAGATGGCTAAAAGAATTTTAAGCCACTCCTTCTCGGTAAATGCTAAGGATTTTTACGGGGTTAAACCGCATAACAATTACAAAAAATTCGTTGACGGCGTTGGACTTTTACGAGGAGTGACCCTTTTACCCTCTGAAAATAATCAATATTCATTTGTTAGAGGAAATAAAACCATAACCCTAATAGCTGATAAACAGCTTGGAATAATTAAAAAGGAGGAATAGCGTGAAAGAATTAATAAACTCACCACCGAATAGGCATAAAGAAAAAGCCCTG
>CAZGJQ010000073.1:4320-9696 GCA_964525815.1 uncultured Oscillospiraceae bacterium | reverse complement strand
AAATTTCGGGCATATTGGTACAGCAGTAGCAAATTTGCTCTGCATTTGTCTCCGTTCTCAAACCCGCCCGCAGCGGACAGGAAACCGCTTCGCATATAGAACAGCCAAAGAAATTTGTAACAGAGCATTCCTTGAGCCTTTGTACGGTAGTACTTTAGTTCAGCTATAAAGCAGGAGCACTTTTTTACTAAGCTCTTCGGAGGGTACTTAAACTTATGCAGCACATAAAATGCTTTTTGCTTTAATTTTTTTCTTTTTAAATTATTAAGGCAGGAAAATGCGGCCACCGAATCGAACATCGACAAGCCTCTGAAACGGGTGCGGATTAAATAGAGTTCCTCTGCGGTAAAGTCGAACAGAGGGCTCCTAAGCAGCGAGCACAGCGAAATGTCGTCGGTAGGATTATCCACGGTCTTAAGAGCGGAAACCGCGAGCATTATCTCCGGCATTTTAAAGAGGCTCTCGTCCTGCTCGGTAACACAGGGTATACCCTGTTTGCGGAGAGCACGAACAAAAACCTTTGAGCGTTCTTTTACAGCCGAGAATAAAAGCACTATGTCACCGTAATTAAGTGGCTCTCCGTTCTCTTTTTTTGTACCTATTAATCTTTTAATCTCGGCAGCTACATATTCCGCCTCTCTTTCCGTGGCTTCCTCCTTTGTAACCTCCTCTTTATTATATAGGGACATAGCCACGGTTACGGGATAGCTGTTAACATCTCCGCTCTTTGCAAAAACAAGCTCCTCCCCCTTGTATTCCCGCTCGAAACGATTTTTTGATGCGACTGTGGAAAACACACTGTTTACAAATTCGATAATGGGCTTACCGCAGCGAAAGTTCTCCTTCAAAAAAATCCTTGCCCACGGGCTATCGCCGGATTCCTCAAAATCAGGAAAGCTCTCCTTGTAGTCTATAAAAATATCGGGATAAGCGTTTCTGAACCGATAAATACTCTGCTTAATATCACCGACCATAAAACGGTTGTCGCTCCTTGAGAGCAAGGTAAAAATATGGTCCTGCAGAGGATTAACATCCTGATATTCGTCTATATATACCTCCTTTATGCTCTTCCTAAGCCGTTCGCAAAGCTCTGTTTTGTGCCAAAAGCCATCCTCGTCCTTTTCCTCCAGAAGAGCAGCCAAATACTGCTCGAGGTCGGAAAAATCGAGTATACCCCTGCTCCGCTTTTCGTTTGCAAAGCTATCGTCGAATATACTCAGCACATAGGACAATGCTCCCGTGATTTCTGCAGAATTTAAGAAGTCCTCATGTATCCTCTGCTCCGAATAAGTGCAAAAACAATCTCGAATATCCTTTATTTCTTTTGTAATGCGTCCTTTTTCCTGCTTTAGATATTCAGCATCCTCTATATTCATTTCCCTTGTGTTAACCTTAGGAGTTTTTTGCTCAGAAATAGCGAGAAAAAGCGTTTTATAATCAACCTTTGCTGCTGCTAACAAATTATCTATGTTTTGCTTCATCGCTTCAATGGGCGCTATGTTCGTTTCGCTTGCCGCAGCATTACAAGCAAAGGAGAGCAGCTGTTCCGTAGCATTTTTTGCTTCTCCGAGCCTCTGTAGGATTTTTTCCTTTGCCTTTTTACCGATTAAAGTGTTAAAATATCCCGTCTTTACAAGCTCTGCCTGCTCAAGCAAAATGCTTTTCTGCTTTTCCGGCCACTCAGCGTAGTTATGGAATGCACGCAAACGGTAATACAAGGACAGCAGTATATCCATTAGCTTATCATCGCTTTTTTCGCTGCCGAAATTATCAACCAGCAGCAAAAAGTTCTTTTCATCCCGTTCATATAGCTTATCAACAAGCTCCTCCAAGCAGCTTCGTGCAATAATAGAGGCTTCTGTTTCATCCGCAATACGCACTTTTGGAGAAAGTCCGAGCGAAGCGAAGTTCTTTTTTATAATATTAAAGCAAAAGGAGTGTATGGTGCTTATATTTGCTCCCGGGAGTAAAAAAAGCTGGTTGAACAAATGCCGGTTCTGCGGCTGCTCCGCAATAGCATCGGTAAGCGTATTATAGAGCTTTTCCTTGAGGTCGGCAGCTGATGCCTTGGTAAAGGTTACAACCAAGAAATCCTCAACCGAGTCCCCGGCTAATATACGCTCGGTTAAACGGCGGGTAAGCACGGTAGTCTTTCCGCTTCCCGCTCCTGCCGAAACCAGAAGGGTTTTATCCTTTGATTCGATTGCATTTTTTTGTGAAGCAGTCCAGTTCATTTTTCACCCTCATGAAAAAAATATATCCTGTTTTTGGATTCTTTGACCTTCGAAAACAGTTAATGAATATTAATGTCAAAGTGTAGCCGTCCGTCTTTTTCGCTTACAAACGGCTCTCGGTCTTTTATATGCTCGAATTCGTTCAGCCTTGAAAGACAATTGCGCACTATATATTTACACAGTGGGCTGAAATAACGGTCATGGCTGCTGTTCATTACATAGCTTCTTTTTATACTTATAAGCATATCGTCCTTAAAACGAGTAATCTCGGGAAGAGCAAGCTCACTCGGGAGCTCGGATAAGCTCAGCCAATAATAAAAGAGAATTCCGGAATGTCGCTTCTTGTCATTAATATGCACCTTTATACCGTTAATAAGCCTGTCAATCCAAGCTGTCTCAAACATTACGGTTGCTGATAAAAAGCGCAATACTATAACCGAGGTTTCAAAGCACTCACCCTTATCGCAAAAATTACCGAAGCAGGTGGTTTTTAGTCTTTCCAGCGTTTTGTTAAGCATATAAATAACCATTTTATTGTTTGGAGCCAGTAGATAGAGAAGACGTATTATTTCCAGCTCATATGCGTTTGCCGATAAAATATGCGTATGGGGCGTTACGGTTGTAACAGTCTTGTATTTCTTACCGTTATTATATGGTGGTATGAAAAAAACCGGGTACATATGCCGGGTGTCTCCGTTTTCTGCGGAAGGTGCTCTTACTGAACTATGAAAGCGTATAACCTTGTCCTCGGTGCTGACAGCATCAAGAAAATGCTTAATTATTGTTTGCTTTTGCTTATCTGATAAAGCGCCTCCCTTAATTAAGTATTCATTTGTCTTGAGCATTAGGTTATAGACAGTCATTTTTTATCTCCTATTCCGTATAGCGGCAAACAGCGTTGTAATCGCAGTATTTGCACGCATTGTGCATATCGTCAAGCTGTTTCGGACGAATACACATATTTCCGTTAAAAATTTCTCCGGCAAGGGTAATTATCTGATTATTCAATGCTTTTTCCAGCTCGGAAAAACCGTCTGCGTCAAGCAGTCTTTTCTCGCTATCGCTATAAAAATCTCCGTCATTTTTTATTCTTACGGGAACAAACACCCCGTTTGCATCCTCCTCCATCGCTTCTATGATTTCTCTGCTCCTCAACAATAGCCCCGTTCTTTTCAGTTCTCTTTGCAGTTTTCTGTTTATTATTTCCTCGCTTTCGTCCCCATCGGCGGTTATTGTGGGTAGCTTGGCGGCATAATAAAGGATTCCTGCAGGCTTTCTGTTCTCCCCCGCCGCACAATAAGCGAAAAGATAGCTAAGCATCTGTGTGTCTATACCCTCCTCCACAAGCTCAAGTGAAAAGGGCTTGGAATAGGTCTTGTAATCCACAACCCGCACATATGTTATTCCGTTTGTTTCATAGGCGTCCACTCGGTCAATAGAGCCTCTGAGCGTTACATACCTGTCTCCGTCCATTTCATAGCATATCGGAGGCAGACTACCCTCCTCATCGGAGCCTATTTTTTGTTCAAAACCCACCGGCAGGAACTTACTCTGGGCAAACTCGTCCGAGAGGTTATGCAGCACCAAATTAAGTGTCTTTTTTAGGTTTGAGCAGGTATGCATAAATCGGCGGCTGCTACCGTCGGCGGTACTTGCTACCCGGAATAAATATTCGTCGGTCAGCGTCTCAACCGCTTCATTAATTTGCTGGTCGGTAGGCACATTAAAGCGCCCTTCCTTTGTCCTCTCCTTAAGAAACTGCTCTAATATTTTATGTATAAAGTTGCCTATCTCCTGTGTAGCGAACCTTATCCTCTGCTTTTTTCTCAACCTCAGCAGATAACCTGCGTAATAGGAAAAAGGACAGTAATTATATCTTTCAATTTTACTTGGGGAAAACTTTATTGAGCTATCCTGAATTTTTACAAACGCTTTCTCCTGAAACAGTGGAGCAAACGAAGGAATGATAATTCCCTTTTGTCCGAGCTTGCTTAGAATTTGTTTTTTCAGCTCAGTATTCCTAAGGGTGGGAGCGTAAAAAGCAGCGGACTCCTTTGAATAAAGATAATCGGTCTCTCTTTCTCCGAAGTGCTTTGTTTCTATGGAAGGAATAAGCCTTTTTATTCTGTTCACCGCAAACGAGGGACGTAAAGCGGCGCCCGAAAAGTCGGTTGAAGGGTAGGTAATGATAAGCTGCTCAGAGGGTGCGGTAGCCGCAGCATAAAACAAAAAACGCTCTCTGTTTTGCATTTCTATTTTAGAAGATGAAAACACACAGCCCGCCTGCTCGAGCATCATAAGCTCCTCGTCCTCAAAAAAACCGTCGCCGCCTGTAAATGATGGGAAAATACCGTCGTTTACTCCTCCGAGTATTTGTGCACTGCAGGCATCGGGACGAAACAGCTTAGCATCGCTGATTCTTATTTGGTCGGCAGAGGTTGGAATGGAGCCAACCGTATATTCCTCGCTCATCAGCTTTATCAGCTCAAAGAGCCGTCTTGGGGTAACCTTTTCTTCTCCGCTTATATAGCATAGCTGATCAAAAATATTTATGAGCATATCCCATAGCTGCCGCTCCTTTTGTGCTTCCTCCTCGTTTCCGGTATCCCGCAGGTGCTGCGCTCTTTGCAGCAGCTTGCTGTCAATCTCCATGTCTATCAGCAGCTCATATAATGCTTCCGCCCCTCTTTTTACCGTTACATCCTTTTGCAGCAAGGTTTGTCGCAGATTAGAGAGGCTGAGCATTACCTTTTCTCTTGCTTTGTTCGTTATTTTGAGTATTTTACTTCCGTACCGGGAGAGTTCTTCCCTGTAGCCCTCCGGATTCATCATCCATTCGGCTTCATCATACCAGCGCCTGCCCTGTATGTTCCACATTTCGGCGTAACGTAGTAAAATGTCGCACTCTCCGACATTAAGCGGCATAAAACCGCTTTTTATGTACTTTTTCATGGCGGTAAGCGAGCAATCGGTAAAAACGGCCTCAAGTGCAGACAAAATAAAGGAGAACAGCGGCTTTGTGGCAAGCTCGTCCTTTACCGCCATGTAATACGGTATATTATTACGCTCCAAAACTACATCAATAACGCCCTTATATTCCGTAAGGCTGCCGAACACAAGGGATATGTCTCTGTAACGAAGC
>CAZGJQ010000073.1:0-4310 GCA_964525815.1 uncultured Oscillospiraceae bacterium | reverse complement strand
ATCCTCCCGTATAAGTCTAAAAATCTCGGAGGCAATCGCTTCCGCTTCTTCAAAAGGGCTGCTTGCTTCTATTATCCTAACGGAAGAGTCGTTCTCAGCTGTGGGTAGGGTTACCGTCTCCCAGAGATTCTCCTCAATATGCCTTATTAAGGGGGAACGAAATCGCTTGCTCCCACCTGTGGTTATATCCTTGCATGGTTTGCTTGACTCTCTCATAATTCTGTCCGCACACGCCTTGTTGTCTTTAAACAGATGGCTGTCCGTTCCGTCAAGGGTAAAGGATATATATGTATCACGGCTCTGCTTGACTATATGCTTGATTATTGCATATTCCTGCTCTGTAAAGGTGTAGTATCCGTCTATAAAAACTATATAGTCCTCAAAAAATCGATTACATTCCAGCGCCTTGCTCAGCGTAGAAAGCGCATCCAGCGGGTCGTTTAGCTCCTCCGTTAGAAGCTGGCTGTAAGTGGAATATATGAGGGAAATATCCTTTAGTTTTGAGTAAAGACGGCTGCTTTGCTTAATTTGTTCGTTATCAGCAGCCTCTTTAAATTTTTGAGCAGAAATTCCACCTCTCTTCAGCCTTTCTATAACTGACAAAATGCTTTTTATAAAGTCGCCGTTTGTGCTCAAGCCCTTATATTCCGTGAGCTTCTCCGAAAGACGATAAAGCGTCAGGGACATTAATATATCCCTGCCGCCCTCATCAATATATTTTACCGCAAGGCCTCCGTATTCACGGGCAATACGGTTGGGAAGACGCTCAAAATTAAGCACCTCTATAAGCATATTATAGCGATCCCCGAGATATTCGCTCAGCTTCTTTTCGGTGCTGAGCGACTGCTGCTCGGGAACGATATACAGGCATTTTGTTCCTTTTTCAAACGCTTCCTTGAGCCTTGACAACAGATATGTTGTTTTACCGCTGCCCGCTCTTCCCGTTACCCTGTAAAGCATATATTACCCCTTCATCCGAAAAGCTCTAATATCTTGAACCTAAAAACATATCTCCTTGATGTATAGACCTTACCGCTGCTTGAGCTAATTCCCATTTCCTCAAGTCCTTCCCTTGCGGAGGATGCATTGGTACAGAGCGGAGGAAACAATACGCACCACCAGTTGTTCCCCGCTGATTCACCGAGATTAATACGCAGTGAATAATACTCTCCCGACGGGAAGGTGATTCCGTCATATTCACGGGTGGGATAATCCTCCTTGCCCCATACGGCTTCCGCCTTGTACCCAAAACCGTTTTCCTCTATAACCCGGTTTGCGATAACAACAAACTTCTCGCTGAGCTCCTGCATTTCCTCAAGGGGAAGATTGCCGGATTCGACATCGGTGAATAAATCACCGCTCTGTGCGATAATGGCGTCCCTGACCTTCAGCTTGAGCTGCTGGTCGGGCTCGGAATCCGAATTTGCGAGTATGTGCAACCTGATTACGCTGTCGTATATTTTGCTCTCCTCCCGAGGAATTAGGCAATCGACTATAAGCAAAAATATGAAGGACAGGCAAAATGCCAATAGCACCTTAGATGCTCTCGTTGCTTTAGAAAAACCTTTCACTTTAATAAACCTCCGATAATTAATAATACCGATTTTATTTTTTTCGGTAAGCTTATTATCGTCAGGTTAACAACGCTTTAAGCTATTTCTTTTCGTCCTTATCTTCCTTTTTATCCTTTTTTGCTCCGTTTTGCGCCTTCTTATCCTTAGATATTTCCGGGTCATTGTCTCGCATAACCTTGAGCAGCTTCTCGCATACTATTCGCAGACCGGTAGCCTGCAGTGCTATGGTTAAAATATATTCGGGCAGCTCGTCCTCGGTTAGCTGCTCGTTCAGCATGTCTGCGGTATCGGTTAGACCTTTGTCAATTTTTGTGCAGATAAGCTCATAAAAATTCTTTGCCTCAAGACCAAAACTCTGCTTTTTTAATAGGTATTCTATGTCGCTTACACTCATCGCCGGCTTCAAAGCACAAATTGCGGTTAAATATGCAAGATGCTCTCTGCCGTATTTTTTTCCGTTGGAGCGAGGCAACGCTCCCGCCTTAATATAATTATTTATCATCGCACCGGTCAGAACCTCCTCGTTTTCGGAAGGAAGAAACTGTCGCTGCATATAAGAAAGCACCTGATCCTTATACAGCTCAATATCGGGGAGCTGCTCCCAGCAAGCCGGTCTTGTCTCTTGTAGCTTTTCTCTTAGTTCATTAATTTTATCCATCTAATACCCCTGTCAAGGTCTTATAACCTTGTAAAATGCGTTGTTATTTTCTTCTTATTAAATATTCGGTGTAAACTGCACAATGCTTTTTCAAAAAACCACTTATGAGCTTTATTTTATCATAAATATTAACATTTGTAAACATTAAATTACTCTATTGACATTTTGCATGTTGCGTTATATAATATTGTATATTACATTAAGCAATACGGAGGATTTTTGCATGAAGGTATGCGTATTCGGGGATTCCATCGCTAAGGGCGTTTTTTTTGATGATAAGAGAAACAGATATGCGCTATTAAAGGATAGCTTTATTAATATGATTCGTCATCGCACCGATATAGAAATTGAGAATTATGCCTGCTTTGGCTGTACTGTTTCCAAGGGGTTAAGACTGCTTGAAAAGACGGAGGACGAGCTGAAAAGCTACGATTATACCTTTATCGAGCTTGGCGGTAACGACTGCGACTTCAATTGGGCTTCTGTCGCAGAGAATCCTGATTTTGAGCATGAGTGCAACACCCCGCTTGATGCTTTTAAGGAAAAATACAAGAGCATGATTGAACGCACTCGTGCAGCGGGCAGCCGTCCCTTATTGGTCTCGCTCCCTCCAATTGACTCTACCCGCTTTTTTAACTGGGTGAGCAAGGGACTTAATAAAGAAAACATCCTCAAATTCTTAGGCGATGTTGAGCACATTGCACGCTGGCAGTCAATGTTTAACGATGCGGTGCATCAAATATCACGAATTTATGATTTGCCGCTCTTTGATATCAGAAGCAAGTTCCTCGGCGGAAAAAGGCTGACAGATTATCTGTGCAAGGACGGTATTCATCCGAACAGCGAGGGACATAAGCTGATTTATACGGCTATAGCCGAAAAATCGGGACTCCTTCCCTTACCCGTTTAATATTATAACCAATTAACTCCCGCATATAATGCGGGAGCCTCTTTGTATTTATATTCAAACCGTTGTGCAGTAAAAGGCATAATAACCCTTGCTTTTAAGCATATTTGCACAGGAAATTGCCGTTTTTCTGTTTTGGAAAATACCGAATACCGACGGACCGCTGCCGCTCATGCAGGCTCCGAGTGCTCCGCTGTTGAGCATTGCGCTTTTAATCTCCTTTATAAACGGACGTTTTTCCGCACATATATCTTCAAAGGCATTGCCGAGCTTGCCAGCAATTTCTCTGATCTCACCTCTGTCGATTGCCATAATCATCCCGTCATTATCTATCAGGCTAAACGCGTTTCTTTTGCTCAACTCAGCATACATTGCGGGTGTGGATGCACTCTCTCCACCGATTGAGATAACAATATTAGCTCTCGGTAGCGGACGCAGAGAAGTAATCACTTCCCCTATTCCCTCGCAAAGAGCGGTTCCGCCTTTTATGCAAAAAGGAATATCGGCACCGAAGGAGGAAGCGATTTCGCAGAGCATATCGTCGGTCAGCTTTGTACGGTAGAGCCGGTTAAGCGCACGAAGCGTTGCCGCAGCATCGCTGCTCCCTCCGGCAAGCCCGGCGGCAACCGGAATGAACTTTTTAAGCCTGATTCTTGCGCCGCCCTTAACACCGGTTGCTGAAAAAAAACGCTCGCATGCCGTATAAACAAGATTTCGCTTGTCGGTCGGTATATAGGGCTTGCTGGCGGAAATTCTTATTTTCTCGTCTTTTTCTACCTCCAAAGCATCACAAAGAGATACGGTTTGCATAACCGTTTTTATGTCATGGTAGCCGTCCTCCCGCTTGCGCAATACATCCAAGGTTAAATTTATCTTCGCATATGCCTTTTCGGTCATGTTTTGCAAAACGCCCTCTCTACAATGTCTTTACGAATTTCTCTATAAGCGCCATTGCCTTGTCTATCTGTCTTATGGAATAAGCATATGAAATCCTTACAAAGCCCTCCCCGCTCTCACCGAACGCCGTACCCGGAACAATAGCTACTCCTTTTTCCATGAGCAGCCGTTCGCAAAAGCGGTCGCTGGTCATCCCATAATGGGAAATGTCCGCAAAAACATAGAACGCACCCTCGGGCATGAAGCAATCTATTCCTATATCCTTAAGACGCTT
>CAZGJQ010000072.1:0-9770 GCA_964525815.1 uncultured Oscillospiraceae bacterium | reverse complement strand
GCCGCAAAACGCAACAAAATCCACCCTTTTTGAGCGAGCTTTGTCTTCAGTCTGAGATTTGTCTATGACAATCTGACTACATACTACGACGAACGGGAGAAAAAGGACAAGGCTCTGTTCCCGGGTATAAATATTTACGAGGGACTGCTGCTGCATTATACCGAAACAAACGACAATATTTTCCTTATCCACGGACATCAGGGAGATTTGTTGAATGATACGCTGTGGCCGGTCGCAAGATTCTTGGTTCGATATATATGGAGACCGCTTGATATGTTCGGGGTGAACAACCCGACAAGCCCGGCTCAGAATTACAGCAGGAAGGAAAAGGTATCCCGAAGGCTTTACAACTGGGCAAAAAGAGAGGGGAAAATGCTGATAGCGGGACATACGCACAGACCGGCCTTCCCCGAGCCCGGTAAGACCTTGTATTTTAATGATGGGAGCTGCGTTCACCCCCGGTGCATAACCGCAATAGAAATAGCGGACGGGAGCATTATGCTGGTTAAATGGTGCATCCATACAAGGAAGGACGCTTCCCTGTTCGTAGCAAGAGAAATACTTGCGGGCCCTGTATTATTAAAGGAATACTTTGATAAGCATTAAAAATGATTGGCTCTTTTAATCAAACTACCCGTTGAGAATTCTCAACGGGCTTTGTTTATATGAATTGTTCTATTCAGCAAAAGCAGCAGCGACGGCGATGAAAGAAAGGCGGACAGTTAGGAATACGCACACATACAAATCTGTCGTCGCAGAACTTCGGCCCCTTGTCATAACAAACATGCATCTTTTCGCCGGGTGCAAAGCTTTCGTTGCAGAAATTAAACTTTCTTTCCATGCAATCGTCTACCTTGTCAAAACGGTCAACACACATTTTTTTAGCCTCCTTTCGTTATTATATAATATACAAAGTTAGGCTTTGTGTGAATAGAATCTGCTATTTGACAGAGCACATTGTTACCGGATTTATTGCGCAGCTGTCATACAGAAAGCAGAACTCCCTGATTCCGCTTGCATAGGGTGCAATATCATACTGCTGAAAATAAACAACCACCGATCTGGGGGTGCAGTAAAAGCTGCTTGAGTCAAAGGATTCCGCAACCAGCTCCTCGTAGTCCTCGAAATACGCTTCTTTGTCCCGTTCGATCTCGTTTTTTATCTCTCCTAATATATAAGACTTATAATCGGGAGGACAGTTTATGAGACGGTTGATTTTTATCATATCGTTTCTTTGCAGATTCCAGGTCTGCGAATCTCTTGTTGTAATACCGTGCGCTC
Source organism: uncultured Oscillospiraceae bacterium (assembly GCA_964525815.1). Lineage (GTDB taxonomy): Bacteria > Bacillota > Clostridia > Oscillospirales > CAG-382 > UBA1049. Next base: position 8,489 of record CAZGJQ010000072.1, on the reverse strand, counting down.
CTCCGGTATATTCATATCGGTCAAAATAAAGACTTATAATACAGGACTCCAAATATGTAATCTCATATGTCAGCAGAGCCTCAAACCTGCGTATCGGTATGCCATGCTCAAGCTCTGTTTTATACAGCTCGACCAGCGTATTATACAGACTGGTTTCGCAGTATTCCTTAAAGCTCTCCGCCTTTCTTCTGTAATAGCCGTTTATAACAGCGAGGGACATTTTGTTTTTCTTGGAATAAAACTGCGGATACTCTGCCTTGTAGGTCAAAACGACCTCACCGTTATAGGTTAATTCATCCCCGATAACGTGCTTTTCGGCCTTTACTTGGTTATTCAATACTACCACCCTATTCTAAAATATGTGCCGCAGTGGCCTTTCGTTACTGTTATGATACAAAAAATAACCTTCTGCTTAAAAAGCAAAGAACAGAAGGTTAAGATAATTTTTTCTTTATAAAAAAAGCAAGTGGTGTCGCCTGTCAGCTCCTGTTATTTTCAATGACATATGAGCCCAGCGCATGCCGTTTTATCTTTAAGTAATCATCCGGTCCGACAAAGCCGTCTCCGTCAATATCAGCCGCCCATAGCTCCTCTGCGGTAGGTGTATAAGTGCCGAGGAATATCCTTTTAGCCATCAGGTAGTCTTTACTATCGATACTGCCGTCGCCGTTGACATCCCCTTTTTGCCGCTGTCCGGGCAGCATCCCGTAATAATGAGCAAGTATCCTCGCCTCCGCTTCCGCAAGTTGCTTTAGGTTTGCGTCATCAAGGAGCCACTCCACTGCTCTCTTATTGGTATGGAAGCTGTGCTCAAGTATTACGGCTGCGGTTTCCACCATCCATGCACCGTGTAGAATTCCGTAATAGTTATCGTTAAGAACGCCGTCATTATCCCTGTCGGCGGTCGAGAGCCTTTGATACCATTTGGGAGGATCGTTGGTATCCATAACAGCTGCTACCGTTTTGGCAAGCAGCTCCGCAACCTCCATTGATTTCTTTGCTATGATGCTGTCGTCCCGCTGAATCTGATAAATTCCAACCGCACGGTCAACCCTTTCGTTCCCGGCAGCGTTGCTGTGAAGTGATAATAAAATGTCGTAGTTCTCAGCCGCCCGCCCACGGCGTGTTACCTCTAGATCCACCTCCTGCTCGGTTCTGGTCTCACTAACCTCGAAGCCATATCCAAGCAGAGCCTCCTTGAGAAAGTCCTTGAGCACCCACATTCGAACACTCTCATAGTATTCCGGAACAACAGGGCTGCGGTTATACAGCCCGTAATGCCCGGCATCCAGAATTACTCTTACTTTATTGTTGTCCATTTTCTCTCCTTCCTTTTATTAACAGCATATGCATACAAGGGTATTATATTCTTTTGTGATATTATATACAATCCTACTGTTTTTTTCATCCGATTTTTGTCGGTTGTTTTTTATATAAAATGCTTGTTGCTGCAACAGTATATTTATCTTCACTTAGGTTATTCTATATATATTATATATAAGGTTGGTAAAACGATGAAAAAAAAGAAAAAATCCGCCAAGGACAAATACAATGTAAGCTTTGACGAAACTTATATAAACCCGCACAATATAGCTTCCAGTACAGACTGTACGGGACTGGTTCAGACCCCTCCGCAATCGGAGGAGGAAGCAGAGTCATATGCCGAGCTGTACGATATTCATAAGCAGCATAAGAACAGTCCGGATAAAATACCTAAATGATGTTTCCGCAAAAAAATCAGCTCCGCCTTTTATGGCCGGGCTGATTTTTTATTTATATAAAACCAAAGAATTCCAGCATTCCTCTGTAAATACCGTGAGCAAACCTGTATTGCTCGTCCCGCAGTATGTTTGCGTCTGTAATGTTCGACAAATACCCTAAGGAAAGAATAATAGACGGTGTATTTACAGCGTTTAGTGTATAAAACTCCCCTTCGTGTATCCCGCCGTCAACCGATGAGGTCATTTGAAGAATACCATTCATTATATTGCTCCCGAACCAATTCGGCAGGGTGTTATATTGCTTAATGAATACCTCCGCACCCCTTTTCTGCGTATCTAAATCCGTGTTTGTGTGCAGGCTTATGAAGAAATCGGCCGGCCATTCGTTGGCCATTCTTACCCTTTCTTCTCTGCTCGAAGCAGCATCGGTTCCCACAACAGTATCAGGCTCCGGTCTTGAGAGCATTACCTCAAATCGTGGGTCGTTTCTCAAAAAGCCCTCAAGATACTTACCCACCGCATAGGTTATCTCATTTTCCCGTAAATTATAACCCGTCTCGCCGCTGTCCGGAAAACCATCCGGATTATGTGCCTGGTCTATAAATATTTTTATTGCCAAATTACCACTTCATTCCCTAAAAAGTCGTGTAGCTCGTAAGCTATTGTTAATATAATAATATTCGACACATTAATAAATTGTCCGTTCCATTGCATTTTTCTTTAGTATATATTTTTCTAAGAAGTAAGGTTTTTTATAATGCATTTTTTATTGACATTAGGGTTGTTTTAATATATACTTAATTTATTATATTTTTTATATTATCCGATACTTAAATATTAGAGGTGTTTACGATGAAAAACCGCCTAAAAGCAAAAATCCTAAGCTTAAGACACGATTTACCCATCCCCCTGAGGATTGTTGACGAAAAGGAAGCCCGTCAGGATTTTTTCACCATAAAAACGGGCTATATCCGTGTTGAAATGCCGGATGAGAAGGGCTATAGTAAGGTTGTTTATGCAACCCTTGATGAAGAGGAATTTGCAGAGCACAAGGAAGATATTGAGTTTGCAATACGCCTGAATAACATGAAAAACCGTAAAACTATAAAAAATTGCATTGTGCTTATTACTGCGCTGATTGTCATAGGTCTTGTTTTATTTTTAATCGGTGTTACTAAATAATGCCTAAGAATTCTGCTCTTTACATAGTTTGATGGAAGGGTTATGATCATTTCAGAACGATTTGCAGCAGATTTATTCTACCACAGGGATCGTTACTACGGATTCTTTTATTATTGCAACTTCATTTTACAATGCGCCTGTTTTTTTATTATTAATCAAACGCTTTGTTTTTATCTTGAAGATAAAATAGAAGTATTTAAAAACCAACAATAGGATAATAGCAATTCTACCATATATGTTGCTCATCATGAAAAAAGCACCCGTTAACATAACAGTAACCGGAATGAGTATAAACAGCTTTGTTTTTAAGGTCATGGAACGGTTATTAACAAAGCTGTCCAGGTGCCTTTGATAAAGCTTAGTTGAAATAAACCAAGCATTAACTTTCTTAGACCCTTTTGTAAAGCAATAAGCGGAAAACAGTAAAAACGGAGTGGTGGGCAGTATAGGAAGCACTACGCCCAGAGCTCCTAAGCCAAAAGATATGAATCCAAGAATTAAATATAATATTTTCAATTTTTGCCTCCTTCATATTTAACGGTAAGTTTTCTGTTTTTCAAATAAATGATCCTATCCGTTATGCTTAAGGTAGAACCGCGATGAGATACCAAAACCATTGTTTTACCCTTTCCGTGCTCTTTTAACGACTTGAGTATAACCGCTTCGTTCAGGCTGTCCAAATTGCTGGTCGGTTCGTCAAGCAGTAAAAAAGGAGCATCGTGCAAAAAAACGCGAGCAAGGCCGATGCGTTGACGCTCACCGCCCGATAAACGACTGCCCAATTCGCCGATGACTGTATCGTAACCTTGAGGTAAAGACTCGATAAAATCATGCACCGACGCCTTACGGCAAGCATCAATAACCTGCCCTCTAACAGCGTCAGGTCGTGCGATTTTTATATTGTTCTCGATAGTATCGTTAAAAAGAAGTGTTTCTTGTGTCAAGAAGCTCTCCATATTACGTAAGCACTTAGTGTTCAATTCCTTTATATTTTCATCAGAAATCTCCACTTTACCCGCTTCCACATCCCAAAAACGCATCATGAGCCGTAGTAGCGTGGATTTGCCGCAGCCGCTTTTTCCTCCGATTCCTGTTATTCCACTCATATTGAATCTAACTGACAGACCGGATAAAACCGGTTCTTTTTTATAAGCAAAATATATATCCTTGCAAGCAGCTCCGGTAAAGCCTGCTGTTTTCCCTGCTATAACTTCCTCCACAACCGGCTCTTCATCCAAAATGTTTAATACCCGATTACCCGAAGCGAAGGTCTGCAAAAGACTGTTTGAAAGAGCAGAAAGTGCGGTAACTGGTCCGAAGGAACTAATCATGGCGATAGTGGAGCAAAGCACACCATTAAATCCTATTTTACCCTTGCTATATAAAAAGGCTGATAAAAAGAGCATAGCAACCGAAAACAGCATTATAAAAGCGCCTGTAAATGCAGCCGTATTGCCTTCATATTCTTTAAGCTTTCTCTGCTCTTTTATTAAAACATTCTCTCTTTTTTCGGCTCCTTTTTTCCGTGCTCCCACGCCTCCGAATTGTATAAGCTCTTTTAATCCACGCAAGCTCTCGAGGAAATAGCTGTTAATATTACCGAAAGCATGACGGTATCGTTCTCCGGTATCTCTACCTTTTTTCGACGTTATAAGGGGTAGTATAACTCCTATAACAAAATAACCTAACCCTGCGGTAAATGACAGTAAAACATGGTACTGCCCGATAAAGATCATCATTGTAAAAGAGACAATCAAAGCAATCGCAATCGGTGAAACGGTATGCGCATAAAAAACCTCCAAGAGTTCAATGTCTGCGGTTATTACAGAAATCAGATTCCCTTTGTCTTTTCCCTCAAGCTTTGCCGGAGCAAGACGTCTTAGCGAACGGAAAACCCTGTCCCTTATCAGAGCAAGCATCTTAAACGCAATGTAATGATTAACGGCTTGCTCTATATAGCGTAAAACACCCCGCAAAACAGCCAGAATAAGAACACCGGCAAAGGCAACGGAAGCAGATATTGGTGAAATAAGGTTTAGAGAGTCCAGTATCGCATAACCGCCAAGCACTGTTATAAAAATTGCGCAAAGAAACCCTGCCACCCCGGCAAGCACCGCAAGCACGATTACAGTCATAAGCGGACCAGCCATTAAGAGCAATCTACGTATAACGGTAAAATTGCTTCGCTTCATACACCCACCTCTCTCTTCAAAAAGCATTCCAAAGCTTGCTGTTTATGCCACAATTCTTTATAAATACCATCGTTTTCAAGCAGGCTCATGTGGTTTCCGCTTTCCACTACTCTTCCCTGCGACAGTACATAAATGCGGTCTGCGTTCATAACATTTACGAGCCTGTGGGAAATGAGAATCACGGTTTTTTTATGTTGCGCCAGCTTATGTATCATGTCGATGATATAATTCTCGCTTTCGGAGTCTATGTTTGAGGTCGCTTCGTCAAATATGTATATGGCACTATTGTGGAGCAATGCGCGAGCAAGTGCAAGACGCTGCCGCTGACCTCCCGATAAGTTGGATGCTTTTTCGGATAAGAAAGTATCCAGCCCTGCTTCTCCTTTCAAAAAATCATCCAACCGTACACATTCAATGGCTCCCAGCATTTCTCGGTCGGTAGCTATAGGATTTCCCACCCTCAGGTTTTCTCTTACTGTACTATTAAAAAGGTAGCTGTCATGACTGATTAGTGAAATGCTCTTCATAAGACTTTCTTCAGTAATATCTCTCAGTTCAAGACCATTCATTCTTATGCTACCACAATAATTCTGTAGACTTCCCGTTATCAATGCCGCAACCGTGCTTTTTCCGCTGCCACTTTCACCTACCAGTGCTGTAAAGCTCCCTTGCGGGAAATCAAGCCGCATTCCATGCAGAACATCCCGCTCTCTGTCGTATGAAAATTTGAGCTCACGGCAGGATATTCCCACACTTCTGTCCGTAAGGGTTTGCGTTCTCTGCGATTCTTCCGGCTGTTCAAGCAGGGAAAGTATTTTTTCGCCAGCCGCCATGCCGTTTGTTGCAATATGAAAATAGGATCCGAGAAGGCGCAGCGGAATGAAAAATTCCGCCGATAAAAGAATTATAGCAAGACATCCACCCAATTCTATATTACCTTTTGTGAACTCGGTAACAGCCAGAATAACACCTGTCGCCGCACCTCCGTAAGCAATGAGATCCATCACCGTCACGGAATTAAGCTGCATGGTAAGAACCTTCATGGTTATTTTGCGGAATCGTTCTGCTTGCTCGTTCATCTGTTTATTCTTTAGTTCATCCGCTTGATAAATTTTTAGTGCGGTAAGACCTTGCAGGTTTTCAAGGAAGCTGTCACCCAGGGTAGTATATTCACCCCAATACTTAATAAAAAGCTTTTTAGCGATTTTTTGGATTGCAATAATAGATATAGGAATAAGCGGTACACAAACAAGCAATACCGCCGCCGCACTCAGACTGACCGGAGCAAGAACAAAAAAAAGAGTAAGGGGAGCCAATATGCTGTAGAATAACTGCGGTAAATAGCGGCCAAAATAGACCTCCAGCTGTTCGACACCTTCGACCGACACCTGAACCGCCTCGGAGGTGGTTACCTTTTCATGATACGAAGCACCCAGTTTTACCAATTTGTTAAATATACTGCTGCGCAGTTTCTTTTTAACATGCTCAGAGGAATACGCACTAAGTCTCGCGGATATAACCGTGCAGTAATATCTTATTAATAATACTACTGTAAGGATAACCAAAGTGATTGCAAAGTCTTTAACGGAATGCCTTTCTTCCGATAGCTTCTGTAAAAGCATAGCAAAAGAAAAAACCATAGTGATATTGCACAAAAGTGCTACCCACTGGCATAACACCTGTAAATAAGTATATTTTATTGAGCTTCCGGCCAATGCTGTCAGCTTTTTATTCATCATAATAATCATTTCCCCTTTTTGAGACGACAAGCTCCGTTATGGTTATTCCTTGCTTACAAATCCCAAAAGACCGCTCGGAATAATCCGAGGGTCTTTTGGATTTTTGATGACTTAAACAGTAAGTAATAGAATGAGCTTTAAATCAGTCGTTTGAGCCGGAAAAATAACTGATAGTAAAATTAAGGGTACCTGTATACACACCCGGAATGGATGCGTTATCGATAACTGTAACAGTACCGTTAAGCTCATCCCCGTTTGATACAAGGTTACCTGACTCTAACTCATTAGTGAATGACAGTGTTTGACTTCCGTTGGTAACAGAACCTACTGCATCAGCAACAACAGTTACATATGCATTATCGGAGAGAATAAAATTCGCTGCCTCAACCGAGTATTCGCCTGTTTTAGTGTTGCTGTCAACGACGATGGTGGCAGGGATGCTTACTTCATAACCGCCGGTCACCGTATAGTTCACAATTGCACTTTGTGTGGTTGTTTCGTCTGCCGGTACTATCCTGTCAGCACTTTCCCAGTCAACCGTCAATGTAGCATTATAGTTGGAGTCTGGTCCGCCAAACTGCACACCCATAACATTGCTGTTTATATAAACAGCCAGGTTATAAGTGTCGTTTACGAAGGGTAAGGTGAAGGATATGGAGTCCACATAATGAATGTCAACTTCATCCGGATTGGGCGCAGTATCATCACTCAGAGTGTACTCTGCATCCAGCCACTCCTCACCGTTATAATACTGTATGAGATTAGGCTCAGTGGGGTCAATGAAGGTGTAAGCGGTTACTCCATAGATTACAACCATGCTTTTTTGCAAGTTTAAGGTTATCTCCGCACTTCCGTCTTCATCTACCGCTACAGTAGTACCCGTAAGCATTGGGCGTCCAAACTCGACCCCTCCCATAGCCGTTACAAAGCAGGACAGGTCTGCATCTACGCTGTAGTTACCAGCTTCTAAATCCTCGTAACCGTCAGCAAAAGCGGTCATGCTGAATGCAATAACCAGCATCGCAGCAGCGACAAACCCTGAAATCAGTCGGCTTGTCATTTTTTTTGTTTTCTGCATTTTCATGCACTCCTTTCAGCACAGTGTGCTATAAATATTTATCTCAAAGCCTTTTTGCTTTTGAGTCGTAAATTATTCAACAATCAGCGTAACCGGTAGGTTAGCTCCGTTGAGGACGGAAAAATCTTCTATTGAAAAAGTCTTGTATTGAATAACCGCAGCATATTCTCCCTCTGTAAGTGTTCGCATTAATTCAATTCTATAGAGCTTTTGACCGGGGGTGATAAGCTTTGATTGGTATATCATTTCGTTTGTGTCTGATAAAAAGACTGTTATTTCAAAATAGCAGCTGTTACTTTGAGGGTTATAAAAGGGAGAAGAAACCACGGTTTGCTCCGAAGGTATTTTTATACTCTCAAATCCTGGAATTGATATAGACTCATCATCTATGCTGTTTTGCAAAGCGGATTGGTCGGATTCAAATTCCCAATCTTTCCTTTGCTCAGGCTCATTGTAAGAGAACCATATTATTGCAGCACATAGTAAAGTTACCGAGCCGGTTATTATTATAAAAATACCTGTCATTCTGCTTCTTAATTTAATCCTTCTCATATCGGCTTTTCCTCTCTCTGTTTTT
>CAZGJQ010000071.1:0-9943 GCA_964525815.1 uncultured Oscillospiraceae bacterium | reverse complement strand
AACGCAACTCGTGCCATGTAGCCGCAGTCCTCGAATACAGAAAGAAAGAAGAACAAAATCATCATCTGCGGCACAAAGCCAAGCACGGCACCCACTCCGCCAATAATACCGTCCGTAATAAGACCGGTTATCCATTCGGCTGCTCCGATATTCTCCAGCCAAGCCGAGGTGTTCGCTATAATAATCTCTCCGAACAAGGTCTCGTTGGTCCAGTCGGTAACTAGCGCACCAACCCAGGTAACCGATATATAATAAACTACAAACATTACCGCCGTAAATATAGGTAAAGCAAGCCAGCGGTTAGTAACAATCAAGTCGATTTTGTCCGAGGCGGTAAGACCGCTTTTTTTCACCAGGCATTGTTTAATTATACTCGTGATATAATCATATCGCTGATTAATGATAATGCTCTCGGAATCGTCATCAAGCTCTTTTTCTATCGATTCTATGATACTGTTAATTTTATTTTTTGTGATTTTATCAAGCTCCAGCTTCTCAGTGACTCTTAAATCCCGCTCAAAAAGCTTAATTGCATACCAACGCAGCTTATCGGACTGTATTTTGCTTTTTAACAGAGCCATAATTTCACTTAATGCTTTTTCTATGTATGGCGAGAACCTTGCGGGCTGATGCACCTCTTTTTTTTCTTTCGCAACAGCTATTGCTTCCTGCGCCACTTCGACCGATCCGGTACCCTTAAGCGCAGAGGTCTCGATTACGCTGCAACCGAGCTTACCGGAGAGCTTTTTTACATCGATAACATCTCCTCTTTTATTAACAAGGTCAATCATATTCAACGCTATTACCGTAGGAATACCCAGCTCCAGTATCTGCGTTGTCAGATATAGATTCCTCTCAAGGTTTGTACCATCCACAAGGTCTATGATAGCATCGGGACGCTCCTTAAGCAAATAATCCCTTGTAACCACTTCCTCGAGAGTATAAGGGGACAGAGAATATATACCCGGAAGATCGGTTACCGTAACATCCTTATGTTTTTTTAGCTTACCTTCCTTTTTTTCCACAGTAACACCTGGCCAGTTCCCCACATATTGGTTTGAGCCGGTCAAATCATTAAACAACGTGGTCTTACCGCTGTTGGGGTTTCCTGCAAGTGCAATCCTGATACCCATTCTTTATAACCATTCCTTTTCCTTAACTTTTATTGAATCAATAAAAATAGCTGGTTAGCTTTTGCTAACTTGTGTACTTAAAAAAATTACTCAACTTCTATTCTTTCTGCCTCCGATTTGCGAATAGAAAGCTCGTAACCTCGCAAATTTATCTCTATAGGGTCTCCGAGAGGAGCAACCTTGCGTACAAGAATTGATGTACCCTTGGTAATTCCCATATCCATTATGCGTCTTTTCAATGCGCCCTCACCATTGAGCTTATGAACCGTAACCGTCTCACCGCATCTTACTTCTCTGAGCGTTCTCATGAGTAATCTCCTTATATTATATTGTGTAAATTATGCATTTATTCGAAAAAAGTTAGCCATATCTAACTTCGGTTATTCTACACTATTTTCGTATGCTTGTCAATATGTTTTTTTAAAAAAACTGTCTGGGACATAAAATCGTCGTTTGGCACTTATATAATTATTATATTTCTCTTTTTTTGTGCAGTTTGTCCTACGATTTTTTTGTTTTTTTATTCTTCCTGCTATTGATAAAGATTGTTATTTATTATATACTGTAAGCAACAGGATTTTACAATTTTTTACCCTTTGCTCTTTTTATTTTTTGTTTTCAACATATAAGTTTTAAGGAATATGCTGTAAATATAAGCTATACGGAAAGGATGAAGTAATATAGAAAACCTTACTCTTGCTTTTTTGTTGACTACCCTTGCCGGATTGTCAACCGGAATAGGCAGCTTTATTGCCTTTTTCGCAAAAAAAACAAATACAAAGTTTTTGTCTGTTTCTCTTGGTTTTTCTGCCGGAGTTATGATTTATGTGTCTATGATTGAAATCTTTGTAAAGGCGCAGGAAACACTGGGCAGTGAATACGGAGAAAAAATGGGTTCTGCTTTAACTGTTATCGGGTTCTTCGGTGGTATGCTTTTAATTGCTTTGATTGACAAATTAATTCCCAAAGAGAAGAACCCTCACGAGGTTGTGCAGGCAGACGAGCTTGACCGAATCAAGCCGGCAAAGACAAAGCTTATGCGAACCGGAGTATTCACAGCTCTTGCTATAGCGATACATAACTTCCCAGAAGGACTCGCAACCTTTGTTTCGGCTCTGCGAGAGCCTTCGATTGCGATCCCCATCGTGGTTGCTATTGCTATCCATAATATTCCGGAGGGAATTGCAGTATCTGCACCCATTTATTATGCTACCGGGAGCCGCAAAAAAGCGTTTATGTATTCATTTGCCTCAGGACTTTGTGAGCCTGTCGGTGCTCTGGTGGGTTATCTTCTGTTAATGCCCATTATGAGTGATACGGTGTTTGGTATTCTTTTTGCAAGTGTTGCGGGTATTATGGTGTTTATTTCACTCGACGAGCTTTTACCCTCCGCAAGAGAATATGGTGAGCATCACCTTGCAATATACGGGCTGGTATCGGGTATGATAATAATGGCTGTAAGCTTGCTTCTATTTATGTAAAAAATGGTGGGATGTGCAAAATGAAGAAAAAATTCGAGGTAGAAGGAATGACCTGCTCCGCATGCTCTGCGGCAGTAGAAAAAGCGGTTCGTAGGCTGGACGGCGTTTCGGACGCAAGTGTTAATCTGCTTAGTAAGAGCATGGTTGTCGAGTATGACGATGGCGCTGTGGATACAGAAAAGATAAAGGAAGCCGTGTCCAAGGCGGGTTACAGCGCCGAGGTTTTTGAAAACGAAAAAACGCAAGGTGAAGGCAACGCAAAAGCATCCATAAAGGAAGACGAGCGGGGAAAAAATACAACCAAAACAAAAAAGAGCCTAATTGCCTCGGTAATTCTGTTGATTGCATTAATGTACATTTCAATGGGACATATGCTCGGTCTTCCTCTGCCGTCATTACTACAGGGTGCCGAAAACGCAGTTATTTTTGCATTTCTGCAATTTATTATAACCATACCCGTTCTGATTTTAAACAGGAAATACTATATTAACGGCTTCAGGGCGCTGTTACACAGAGCGCCTAATATGGATTCCTTGATTGCAATAGGAACAACGGCTGCGGTTGTTTACGGTGTTTTTGCAATATTTATGATTGGCTACGGGCTGGGTCACAACCAACACGAAACCGTACACTCCTATATGGAGAGCCTGTACTTTGAGACCGCTGCCATGATTGTTACGCTGGTCTCTGTCGGCAAATACATCGAGGAACGCTCCAAGGGTAAAACCTCGGACGCTGTAAAAAAGCTGCTCGACCTTTCGCCAAAGACGGCAACCGTACTCCGTAACGGACTGGAGACCGAAATACCCGTGGATGATATTGTGGCGGGTGATATTATTATAATTAAGCCGGGCGGACGGATTCCGGTGGACGGTGTTATTACCGAAGGGAACGCGGTTGTTGACCAGTCCGCCCTTACGGGCGAAAGCGTTCCGCTGGAAAAATCGGTCGGTGACGCTCTGATGTCCGCTTCCATTAACAAGACCGGCTCCTTTAGGATGAAGGCTACCAAGGTGGGAGCAGATACCACGCTTGCAAAGATTATCGCTCTTGTGGAGGATGCGGGAGCAACCAAGGCACCCATTGCGAAGCTTGCGGACAGGGTAAGCGGTATTTTTGTCCCGATTGTAATAGCTATTGCCTTTATATCCTCGGTCTTATGGCTTGTCTTAGGTCATACCTTCGAGTTTTCTCTGTCAATCGGAATCTCGGTGCTGGTCATATCCTGCCCCTGTGCGCTCGGGCTTGCAACTCCTGTCGCCATCATGGTTGCCACAGGAAGGAACGCTTCAAAGGGCATATTAATAAAATCAGCGGAGGCACTGGAGATTGCTCATGCAATCGACACGGTAGTGCTGGATAAAACGGGTACCATAACCGAAGGGAAGCCCTCGGTAACCGATATAATACCCTTGGGTAAAATCGCTGAGGACAGGCTGGCTGTAATTGCGGCTTCTTTGGAGAAGCAGTCCGAGCATCCTCTCGCTCAGGCTATTGTCGACTATGCGGTAAAGAATAAATACACACTTTTACCGACTGAGAGCTTTGTCGCAATACCGGGCATGGGCATATCCGCTATCATCTCAGAAAAAAAGTATCATGCGGGTAACGCAACCCTGATGAGGGAAAAAAATATCGATATATCAGCTGTTGAAAAAACAGCTGACAAGCTGTCCGCCGAGGGCAAAACGCCCATGTTTTTTGCATTCGGGAATGAGCTTATCGGTGTTGTTGCGGTGGCGGACACTATTAAGGAAACCAGCATTTCGGCAATTCAAGCGCTTAAAAAAATGAACCTTGACATTGTCATGCTTACAGGGGACAACGCCGCAACCGCAGAAGCTATTAGAAAGCAGCTCGATATAGACAAGGTTATTTCGGACGTGCTGCCGTCCGAAAAGGAATCGGTTATACGCAGCATACAGGAGGACGGTAAGAAAGTAGCAATGGTGGGTGACGGTATTAACGACTCCCCTGCTCTTGTGAGAGCGGATGTGGGAATCGCCATCGGAGCCGGAACGGACATTGCAATAGAATCAGCGGGAATTGTGCTTATGAAGAGTGATTTACAGGATGCTGCGGAGCTTTTCAGATACAGTAGAGAAACTATAAAAAATATAAAGCAGAACCTGTTCTGGGCGTTCTTCTACAACACACTCGGCATTCCTCTTGCAGCCGGACTTTTTTATCCGTTTCTCGGCTGGACCCTCAATCCTATGATTGGCGCAGCCGCTATGAGTATTAGCTCGATATTTGTTGTAACCAACGCTTTGAGATTGTACAGAAAATAAAAAAGGAGATAATTAAAAAATGAAAAAGATAATCACCATTGAAGGGATGAGCTGTTCCCACTGTGTGAAAAGAGTGGAAAAAGCACTCGAACAATTAGAGGGAGTAAAAGCGAAAGTGCTACTTGCCAAAAAGCAAGCAGTAGTAACGCTAGACAAGGATATTTCGGATGAGGTTCTCGCCTCCTCTATAAGCGACGCAGGTTATACGGTAAAATCAATCAGTGATAAACAAAGTCTCTTTGGGAAATAAGCATTACAATGACTATAAATATCAAGCTTGTCATATTTTTGGCGGGCTTTTTCATTTTATTGTTGACAAAACCGATGTGACTGCTTATAATATATGCATATATGTTCATATGAAAGGGTGTTTGTGTTGGCAAATAATAAGGAGCTTCCGTTCTGTGATTGTATTAACTCAGATGAAAGAACAATAAACGAGGTGCTAAAAAGGCTTCCGACGGAGGATGCTTTATATAACCTTGCGGAGCTGTTTAAAATTTTCGGCGATTCAACCAGAATTAAAATACTGTGCGTACTGCTTGAGAAGGAGATGTGCGTAGGTGATATAGTAATTCTGCTGGGAATATCCCAATCCGCCATATCTCATCAGCTCCGTTCCCTAAAGCAGAGCAAGCTGGTAAAATACCGCAGAGAGGGCAAAGCGGTATTCTATTCCCTTGCGGACAGCCATGTACGCACAATAATAAACCAAGGGCTGGAGCATGTCCTTGAATAAACACGGAGAAGTAATTTATATGTACAAAAAGCATTCATTTACAATAATCAGAATTTTAACAAGTACTCTTTTCTTATCGGGTGCGCTTCTAATGCAGTTAAACGAAGTGCAGAGACTTGTTTTATATTATATCTCCTACTTAATTATCGGAAGCGGAGTATTAATAAAAGCGGTTAACAGCATATATACGGGAAGAGCACTAAACGAGAGTGTTCTTATGTCAATTGCAACTATCGGAGCGTTTTTGTTAGGTGAATACCCGGAGGGTGTCGCGGTAATGCTTTTTTACACCGTAGGTGAGCTGTTTGAGCGTATTGCCGTAAACCGTTCAAAAAGGTCTATAACGGAGCTAATGGACATCCGTCCCGACTATGCCAACATAGAATCGAACGGTCAGCTTATAAGGGTCTCCCCCGACGAAGTAAAGGTCGGAGACATTATTGTCGTTAAAGTAGGGGAAAAAATACCGCTTGACGGTGTTGTGGAGCAGGGCTGCTCCTCGGTAGACGCCTCCTCCTTAACCGGAGAAACCCTTCCCGTCGATGTCTGTGCCGGGGATTCCGTTTTCAGCGGAGGCATTAATATTAACCGTCTGCTTAGCATAAGGGTTTCCAAGCCCTTTTCCGAATCCACGGTATCTAAGATTCTCGAGCTGGTTGAGAACTCACGTTCTAGAAAAGCAGGGACGGAGAACTTTATAACTGCATTTTCCGTATATTACACACCCATTGTAGTGGTTCTTGCGTTTCTTACCGCAGTTATACCTCCGCTCCTTTTTGGCGGTGAATTTAACGAATGGATAAGACGCGCTTTAATCTTTCTCGTCATAAGCTGCCCCTGCGCTCTGGTTCTTTCGGTACCCCTCAGCTTTTTCGGAGGAATAGGAGGCGCATCAAGACAAGGCATTTTAGTAAAGGGTGGTAATTATCTCGAAGCTCTCTCCAGAGCCTCGACGGTTATATTCGACAAGACAGGCACGCTCACAAAGGGCACCTTCAGCGTCAGCGGTATAAATCCGCAACAAGGTTGCGATAAAAAAACTCTCTTAGAGCTCGCAGCGCTTGCGGAGAGCTACTCCGACCATCCTATTGCATTGTCTTTGAAAAAGGAATACGGTAAGCGGATTGATAATTCAAGGATAAGCAAGACAGAGGATTTGAGCGGTTACGGTGTAAGGACCATGGTTGACGGCAGAATTATTTTGGCGGGCAACCGAAGGCTTATGAACAGATACGGGATTAAAGCACCGGACGAACAGCATCCGGGAACGGTAGTTTATATATCCGCAGACGGAATTTATATCGGACAGATAATCATTTCCGATGAAATAAAGGAAAGCGCTCCATCCGCAATAGACGGGCTGAAGAGCGTCGGAGTAAATGATTTATGTATGCTTACGGGAGACAGAGCTTCGTCTGCCGGACATATTGCGGAAGCTCTTGGAATAGACAGGGTTTACAGCGGGCTGCTTCCGGCGGAAAAGGTAAAGAAGCTGGAGGAGATATTAGGCGGTAAAAAAAGCGGAACGGTTGTGTATGTCGGAGACGGTATAAACGACGCACCCGTGCTTACCCGTGCGGATATCGGTATTGCCATGGGAGGCCTGGGTTCGGACGCCGCAATCGAAGCCGCCGATATAGTACTAATGGACGATAATCCCGAAAAAATCGTAACAGCGATAAAAACAGCAAAAAAGACAATGCGCATAGTCTGGCAGAATATTGTATTCGCTCTCGGTATAAAGGTTATAATAATGCTTCTTGGTATAATGGGTTTTTCAGGTATTTGGGAAGCGGTCTTTGCGGATGTGGGTGTTTCGGTTTTGGCCGTACTGAATGCGCTAAGAGCCATGAAATTATAATCGAATAAATAAGAGGCAGCGTTTTATGCTGCCTCTGTATAATAATTTCAAGGACACCGCAAACGGTGTCCTTACTGTTTATATTGCTGGCACGCCGTAAGGGATTCGAACCCCTGACCTACTGGTTCGTAGCCAGTCACTCTATCCAGCTGAGCTAACGGCGCATATGCAACATTCAGTATATTATCACATGCGTCCCGCTTTGTCAATACTAAATAGGACTAATTGCCCTGTTTTTTACGAGCCGGCAAAAGCAGCGTTGAATACGGAAATGACATCATTGTATCTGTCCGCATCGGACAGAGCATACATAGTAACCACAATTACCTCTCTTCCGTCCTTTTCTGCTATTGCGGCAAGGCACCTTCCCGCCTCATTCGTCGCTCCCGTTTTTAAGCCGAAGGCGTCGGGATAATAGAACTCGCAGCCAGCCCTCAGGAGCATGTTTGTGTTCTCCCAGGTTACATCCCTACCGCTGTAAAAAACATGCCTTGCCGTGCTCTTGCCTACCGAGTTCATTACAATATCCAGCTCCGAGGCATATAACGCAATCTTCAGCATATCGGAAACCGTTGTATAATGGTTCTCGTCGTGGAAGCCGTCCGGTACTATAAAGTTAGAGTCCTTACAGCCCAAATCTTTTGCTGTACTGTTCATTAAATCGGCAAAAACATCCAGTGCTTGCTCTGCCGAAAGGTTATCGTCTCCGGTATAGGCTCGTCCTACTCCTACAGCCATAACATATGCGGCATCGTTCCCCGAAGGAAGCATCAATGCGTCCACAAGGGTTATAAAATCTAAAACATCGCCCTTTTCCAAATAAGCTATGGAAGAGCCGGGCTTAACAAGCTCAAGCTCGTCCCCCACTGTAAAAAGATGATCCTCCTCCACATATCTTTCTGCCGTAACAGCGGTTATCAGCTTGGTGAGCGAAGCCGGATAACAACGCTCATACGTATTCTTCTGGAATATTATTCCTCCATTCGAATCTGCTGCCGCCACATACGAGGAATTAACCTGCAAATCAAGCTGAACAGCATTATTGTATAAGAATACCTCAATGGATGAGGGAATTGCCTCCTCACTCGTATCAATCTCGGAGTCGTCGCTCTCCTCCGACAACTCCGGTATAACGCTTATCTCCGATACCGCTCCGGGGTCGAAGCTCTTTTCGGTATCGTTGGTATTCCAATCATTTATTATAAGCAGACAAGCCGCCAACAAAAACAGCGCAGCTACTACAGCAATAAGCGCAGTTATCTTTTTATTCAGTCTCATTTATTTTTTCTTCCAACTCCGTGATTCTGTTTTTTAAGGCGGCAAGCTCCTGCGCCACCGGGTCCGGTATGTTAATCTGGTCTAAGTTGTACTTAATGCGTACATCCGCAAGCCGAACAATCCTTGCGGGTATTCCCACAGCGGTGGAGCTCTCCGGTATGTCGTTCAAAACCACCGCACCGGCTGCTATTTTTGAGTTGTCCCCTACCTTTATCGGTCCCAGGATTTTCGCACCCGCACCAACCATGACATTGTTCCCCAGAGTGGGATGCCTTTTTCCGGTATGCTTTCCTGTTCCTCCGAGAGTAACACCCTGATAAATGGTGCAATAGTCACCTATTTCCGCTGTTTCTCCGATAACAACGGCGCTGCCGTGGTCTATAAACAAGGCTCTTCCGATTCTTGCTGCCGGATGTATCTCAATACCGGTTGCGCTGCGAGCGAACTGACTGACCGTTCTTGCGGCAAAATAATGCCCCTTTTTATATAAAAAGCTTGCCATTCTATGAGAAACAACCGCATGAAGTCCGGGGTAAAGAAGCAGCACCTCGGCGTTGCTCCTCGCCGCAGGATCCCGCTCCCTAATGCTGTCAACATCCTCTTTTACCTCACTCGCAACCTTTTTTGAGATTTTTTTTATTCTGTTTATTACGTCATTTATGTCTGTGTTGAGTTCAAAATTAAAAGCAAAATTCATTTCAATCCCCCTCATTCAAATACGGTCTTTTTTTCCTTAATCGCATTTATTAAAACAGAATCCCCTGTTCTGTAAAGCTCAAAAACAAGCGGTTTAATCACATTACTGCCCACATCGGAACGAAATGTTCCATTGTTAAACATAATTTTGTATCTTACTACAAAGGTTTCTATAACTATATCGGCATCCTGCCGCTTGTCGAACAAATCAACCTCAATATCATATATTCGCTGCATTGTGAACCTTTCGGGCAATACATTCTCTTTGATATAATTATCGGTAAAAAAAGTCCTGTATTTGTTGTAGTCACCGTTGATAACCGTTTTAAAATAAGTGTCAAAGAACCTTGCGCAGTCAGGCAGATTATTTATATTATCGGAGGTCACTACCTCTCCAGAGCCGTACTCAAGATAATATACCATCCTGTTTTTAGAAAGATAGAGCTGATCCTCAAGGATATTCT
>CAZGJQ010000070.1:0-9989 GCA_964525815.1 uncultured Oscillospiraceae bacterium | reverse complement strand
TCCGTCAGCTTTCATTCCTATTTGTGCTGACGCGCAGCGGCAGAATGGAGATTAAGATGATTTTAGGCGCACAGCTTTATACACTCAGAGAGTATACAAAAACCCTTAAGGATTTTGAGCATACCCTTTCAAGGGTTGCCGAAATCGGTTATAAAACCGTTCAGGTCTCCACAACCTGCGATTACGAAGCGGAATGGTTGAAGGAGAAGCTGACCGAAAACGGGCTGATTTGTGTTGTTACGCATTATAAACCCGATAAAATAAAGAATGAGCCTGCTCAAACGGCAGCCTTTCACAAAGCGTTTGGGTGCAAAAATATCGGTATAGGGAGCTTCCCGGGCGGACTTAAGGAGGACGGGGATTACAAAAGGTTTGTGGGTGATTATTTACCCTCCGCTAAAAGGATTGCTGCTCTCGGGAGCAGGCTTATGTTCCATAACCATGCCGCAGAGTTTGCGAGGAGCGGAAACGGAAGGCTGTATATAGAGCGTATGGCGGAGGATTTTTCCGCCGAAGAGCTGGGATTCATACTTGACACCTACTGGGTACAGTATGCGGGAGGCGACCCTGCGAAATGGATAAAAAAGCTGACGGGCAGAGTACAGTGCGTACATCTCAAGGATATGGAATACACCGATAAGCAGCGTTATGCTCCGGTCGGATCGGGCAACATGAACTTTGAATCCATATTGACCGCCTGCGAGCAGGCTGGCAGCGAATATATTTTGGTAGAGCAGGATGAATGCTACGATAAAAACCCGTTTGAATGCCTGAAAAGCAGCTATGATTACCTTAAATCACTCGGCTTAGAATAAAATCACTACCGAAAGGATTATATTTTAATGAAAAAAATAAAGCTTGGAATACTCGGTGTCGGGAACATGGGAAAGCGACATATTAACAATATTGCGGACGGTAAATGTCCGGAGGTTGAGATTACGGCGGTAGCCGATCTAAGCCAAAAGAATCTGGATTGGGCAAGGGATAGGTTAGGCTCCTCGGTTAGCTTGTACAATGATGCAAGCACTTTCTTTGATTGGAAAAACATGGATTCGGTTCTTATCGCCGTCCCGCATTATCAGCACCCGGAGCTTGCGATTGAGTGCTTTAAAAGGGGACTGCACGTCATGGTGGAAAAGCCTGCAGGAGTATATACAAAGCAGGTCAGGGAAATGAACGAGGCGGCAAAAAACGCTAATGTTAAGTTCGGGATGATGTTTAACCAACGCACAGACTGTATTTACCGCAGGATGCGGGAGCTTGTAGGAAGCGGAAGGTTAGGGCAGATAAGACGCACAAACTGGATAATTACCGATTGGTACCGTCCAAGGGCATATTATGCATCGGGGGACTGGAGAGCGACCTGGCGGGGAGAGGGCGGCGGAGTATTGTTAAATCAGTGTCCGCATAACCTTGACTTGTGGCAGTGGATATGCGGAATGCCGGTTATGGTGAGCGCTCACCTGCACTTCGGAAAGTGGCATAGCATAGAGGTGGAGGACGATGTAACCGCATATGTGGAATATCAAAACGGAGCTACCGGGGTTTTTGTAACCTCCACCGGAGACACCCCCGGAACCAACCGCTTTGAGATAACGCTGGATAAGGGAAAACTGATTGCGGAAAACGGTATATTGACATTGTGGGAAAACGAACAAAGCGAGCAGAAATTCTCGGAGAAAAACACAGACCCGTTTGGGTGTCCTAAGACGAATAAGAGCATTGTGGAGACAGACGGAGAAAACCTTCAGCATGTGGGTGTTCTTAACGCTTTTGCTGCAGCAATTCTGCGGGATGAACCGCTGATTGCGGGAGGAGAGGAAGGAATAAACGGGCTGACCATCTCAAACGCAATGCATCTTTCCGCCTGGTTGAAAAAGCCCGTAACCATTCCGTTTGACGAAGAATTGTTCTATACCGAGCTGAAAAAACGTATAGAGGGGTAGGACTTTTTGCTCTCCGGTGATTTTTTTGGCTCAGTGTTGACAAACAAAACATAAAAAGTTATAATAAAAACAACAAAAAACCAACATTATTTGATTGGGGGACACAGAGATTATGAAATACTGTGGAAAGTGCGGACAGCAGAATCAGGATAACACTGCGTTCTGCTCATCCTGCGGGAACAAATTATTTGATTCAGGACAGAGTAATAACGAGCAAAATAACCCGGCAGACATCAGGAATACCGGACTGCTATCCCCAAACCCGGTTATAAACACACTAAAAAAAGCGGGCTCCTCCGGTCTGTTTTTAACCGCCGTAATCCTATTCACAGTATCAGTGCTGCTGAGCTTTGTGAATGCGCTTTTACCCGATAAGTTCGACTTTAATAGAATAGTAAACGAATACCCTGAGATTTTTGACGAAATAGAGCTTAGCAACGAGATTATAGATTCTGTACAGGATATTATTAATGTCTTTACAACCGCCGGTGCTTTGGTAATGCTTATACCCACTATTTTAATCGGGATAGGAATGTGGCTCTTCTATACCGCCTCCCGCAGCAGGGATTACGGTCCAATGTCAACAACGGGATTGACAATGATTAAGGTGCTCACAATTATTAATTTAGTAGGCTTATTGCTCCTACCGGTTGTATTAACTGTCTTAATGGCAGTGGGTGCCTCTGCTGCGTCTGAAATGGATGAAGGCAGTGTCTTAATAGGGATATATATTGCTATGGTAATCATATTTGCCATAGCTCTGGTGCTGCCCGTGCTCTATTTTGTTTTTATCATAAAAACAATTAATGAGGTTAAAAGAACCGCAACAGCCGCAGTTCCATCCGATAAAATATCCGGATTCGTTGCTGTTGCCAACTATATAATCGGTGGGTTCTTAATATTATCCGCCTTAAGCAGCGATAATGTGTTACCTGTCTTAACTAATCTTGTCAGCGGTGCTTTCTATATTATTATGGGTATAGCCCTGTTTGGATACAAAAAGCAAATGCGTATGCTAAAGTACAGCCAATACATGTCCGACACGTCATACTCAACACAGATTTAATTTTTGTAATCACATAAGACTTAACGGCGGTTGACTTGTACCGAAGAGTCAACCGCCGTTAAGTTAATTATATAAAAGGAAGGGATAATACTTGAAGAATACTGATATGCTGATAGGCGTACTTTTTGCCATGTCGCTGCTGTTGCTTGCGGTTGTAATATTCATCAAAACCCTGAAAATAAGAACCCGGCAGAAAGTCTCGGTCTGCCTGCTTTTTGTTGCCGCTTTTATTTACACCGTGAGCTATATAGCCGAACTCGGCAGTGCCGCTACAGCAAATAAGCTGCTGTTTAATAATACCCAGTATATAGGGATTGTGGCAATAGCTCCCCTTTGGTACATAATATCTCTTCAGTACAGGAATGGGAGCTCAAGGCTAAATCCCAAAAATATTCTCTTGATGTTCTTAATACCTGCAATAACACTGTTGGCTAATTGGACACATGAAATAAACGGCTTGTTTTATGCTTCCTACCGTACTTCCAATGAATTTGGCGCTAATTTTCTGTTGTTCGAGAAAGGAGTAATGTATTATATACACATTCTCTACCAGAATTTTTTGGAGATCTGTTCAATAATAAACTATCTGTTTGTTTTCAAAAAAGCGGCGGGCATGCAAAAAAGGCAGTCCTTTATGCTCTTGCTGCTGAGTGTTTTCGGTTTTGCCATATCTTCTTTTTGTTATGTCGGAAAATATACCGGACACGTGGATATCAGTGTCATTTTTATCGGTTTATCGGCTGTTTTGCTGGTTGTAGCGCTGTTCAAGTACGAGCTGTTTGATTTGCTGCCTTTAGTGTACCGCAGCGTTTTTGAGTGCTCTGATAATCCTATAATGGTGCTGGATAATTCGTTTAGGATAGTCAAGTCGAACACAAACGCCCGTGCTGTCTTCGGAGATATGCTCAGAACTGATAAAAATGTGTATCTGCTTGACATCCTCAACGGCGACACCCAATTTTTCGAATCGCTTATTAATAAAAAAGATTGTCTGATTAATAAGTCGGTAGGTAAAGAGCGGCTCTATTTTGAGGCTAAGCTCATAGGTCTGGACGGAAATAAGGATAATCTCGATTTCGGATACCTGCTGACCCTTACTAACCAAACCATGCATATCAACAGAATCCAAAACCTGGAAACGGCGGCACATACCGACCCGCTCACCGGAATTTATAATAGAAAGTATTTCTTTGAAAATGCCGATAAAATGATTAAAAGAGCTAAAGACAGACAGCGCCCGTCCTCCATAGCTATGTTCGATATAGACAGGTTCAAGAGCATAAATGACAGGTATGGGCATTTGGCTGGGGATTATATACTCAAGTCAGTATGTGATATAATAAAAAACGAATTAAGAGAAAAGGATTTGTTTGCCAGATATGGGGGGGAGGAATTTGTCGCTCTTCTTCCCGGGGCGGATGAGGAGCAAGCCAAAGCGGTTTTGGACAGGATATGCTGCCTGATCAGGGAAAAGGATTTTACCTTCGGAGAACGGAGCATAAAGGTAACAATCAGCGGAGGACTAAGCACAATTGTACCCTCCGGCAGCTTAAGCCTTGAGGAGGGCATAGCATTGGCGGACGGCGCCTTGTACCGGGCAAAGGAACGCGGCAGGGACAGCGTCTGCCTGCATATAGACTCAGAAAATGAATAAAAAAGGGACAAATAGATTAAAAAAATAATAGCTAATGCACCAAAACACTGCTTCCAATCGTGTTATGAGTGAAGGGGGGAAACCGATGGGAAATAATTCTCCCGGTAACGAAGGGAAAAACGAGCTTTTCAGAGATAGGGTCTTGAGGTTCGGTGATACCGTTCTGAGGGTGGCGTTCAACCGGCTTCAGAGCCTTCCGGATTCCGAGGACATTATGCAGGAGGTATTTCTTACACTCTATACAACCGACAAGGAGTTTGAGAGTGACGAGCATTTAAAAGCATGGCTTATAAGAGTTGCGATTAACAAATGCAAGGACTTGAAGAAATCCTTCTGGAACAGCCGTACCGAGCCTATTTCCGAATCGACCTGCTTTTCCCTCGACCAAACTGACAACTCGGTTTTATCCGAGGTTAAAAAGCTTGCGCCCATTTACAGGGATGTCGTTTATCTGTACTATTACGAAGGATATAAGATAAACGAGATTGCCCAAATGACAGGCGTTAGTATTAACACGGCCTCCTCTCGTCTGAAGAGAGCGAGGAAGAAGTTGGGACTCATATTGGAAGGAGCGGAAGCGTTTTGAACGAAAACGATTATAAAAAAACCCTTGATAAGGTCAATATGTCCGCTGAAAAGAAGAATGATATAGCAAACGGTATTATTATCGGAGACAGAGCTATAGCACAGAATAAAAACGGCGGATACCGCGCAAGGGGCAAGCAGGCTGCCATACTGGTTTTGTCCATGCTGTTGGTCTATGCGGTTGTTTTCGCCGCTGTTTCAATGTTTTCGGGCGGGTCGGACACTTTTATTCCTCCGGATACAAGCTCAGAAGGGAATAATCCGGCTCAAGGCAGCGAGGAAAGCGACCTTTCTGAAGATAAATCCACAGAAAGCAAGCCAAGCGAATCCTCTGCGGAGTCGTTTGACGAGAGCGAGGACATAAGCTCCGAGCCGCAGGACATCCAGACACTTCAGGACATGAGAAATACCCGAAACTATGAGCCAGCCGCCTATGTGGTAACATCGGCTCGGCAGCTCGAGACGCTCGGGTGGAAGAATAGTGAATATGATTTGTCCGCTTATGATGACGGTTATTTTAACACCAAGGGGTATTTGGTCATAACCTATTTTACCAACACAACCGGTAGCTTTCAATATGAAGTGAGTCTTGATACCGTCAAGACAAATACGGATAAATTGGTTATAAATGTAAGATGTACTAATCCGCACCTTTTGATTGTAGATACTGCATTAGGCTTTTATTGCTATGTTACGGAGGTTGACGGCAGGTACAGCGGACAGGAAGTTATATACAATAGTAAGCACTATCTGACACTACAGGACATGATAGATGATGGGAACTTTGAGCCTGCTGCCTATATCGTAACCTCACCCGAGCAGCTCCAGGCGCTTAAACGGGATGAATTCGGATACAGCAGCAGAGCAGGTAGCTTTTTTGAAGCCGACCTGTCGGTGTACGACGACAAGTACTTCGATTCAAACCGATTTTTGGTTATAACCTATTTCTCCAGCTCCAGCGGAGGCGACCGTTATGAGGCGAGAGGAATGTTCACCGCACACGGCTCCGAGACATTGACCGTTTCGGTAAGGTGTATTAATAAAGGAATGGACGACAATATAGGCTTTAATTGCTTTATAACCGAGGTTGACGGCAATTATTATGGAATGGATATTTTATACGATTTTAAGACTGAGCCTTATGTGAGTCTTTGGGATTTGTATGAGGAATCCACTCTGACTCCGGCTGCTTATGTAGTTACCAGTCCCGGACAGCTCGAGGCACTTGACTGGAGCGAATATGGCATAATGGGCACATCGGGCAGCTTGTTTGAAGCCGACCTGTCGCTGTATGACGACGAGTACTTTGAGAACAGGTATTTGGTAATCACTTATTTTATCAGTTCCAGCGGCAGCTACCGGTATGAAGCAGAGCTCGGTAAATCGGATGCCAATGAGGTTGTTATCAATGTGACTCGTGTTTCGCCAACCAAGGAGCAGCTTCAAAACGGACTTGAGGTAACAGACGATGAGGGATTCAACTGCTTTATTACCGAAATCGAAGGAGCCTATACCGGACAGGAAATCAAATATAATTATTCGGAAGCATAATCCTGCATTTTACAATATCAGCTCAAGAGTGCGTTTTTGCTCGGTAAGACCTAATTTTTTATAGAATCGTAGTGCATCGGCGTTTCCGGACCAGACATTGAGGGTTATGTTATGGCAGTTCTTGCTGATTGCATATTTCCTTGCATAATCAAAGAGCTGTCTTCCGATGCTTAATCCTCTTTTATCCTCGTCAACGCAGATGTCGTCGATATACATGGTCTTGTTGTCCCGCATTATCTTATGAGCATTGTATTCGCTTAAAAAACAAAAAATATAGCCGACAGCGATATCCTCATTATCAACGGCGACAAAGACAACGGTATTTTTATCCTTTAACAGCTTTTTCAGATCATTTTCACCATACTTTGTAGAGCCTGCCCTGAATAAATCAGGGCGGGTTCTATTATGTAGTGCCGCAATCTGTGTTAGCAGAGCTGTTAATCGGGGTATGTCCTTTTCATATGCGTTTCTGATATGTAACATAATTCTACCTGCCTTATTATATATACTGCAATAAGTATAACAGAATTGCTCTTAAAAGCAAATATATCCATAGCTATTTTTTATAACATACCGGGCAGTATAGATAATGGGAGGGGAAGAAAAATGTTTTTAGCTGTTCCCGCAAAGCTTGAATCTGTGGACGGAGCTCATGCGGTTGCTCTGTCCTTGGGAGTCAGACAATTTGTAAATGTAAGCCTTATCGATAACCCTCAGCCCGGTGATTATGTAATGGTAAATGCCGGGACTGCAATCGAAAAAATGGAGAAAAATGATTAAATAACAAAATAGCCCCCTTAAGGGAGCTGTTTGTTATATGCCGTTAAGCGATATAGGCACGCGGCACAAAATTACTATGAGATGCTATCAGTGATGGTGCTGTGCTGGTATATCTCCCAGAACTCCTGCTTGCAGGAATTAAAAACCTTTACAAGCTCGGGCTCGAAGAAATCGCCTGAGTGCTTGTTTATGTAATCGCAGGCCTCGTTGAAGCTCCATGCTTTTTTGTATGCACGGTAGGAGGTCAGAGCATCAAAGGTGTCCGCAATACTGGTTATTTGCGCATAAATATCTATCTCTCCGTTCTTCATACCCAAATATCCGCTCCCGTCATACCGCTCATGGTGCTGCTTTGCAATCGTAGCCGCCATCTGCAGAAATTCATCGTTGGGGTCTGTCAGAATATTATAGCCGTACAAAACATGACAGCGTATCTGGTCGTACTCCTCCTTTGTAATAAGGTCCTCCTTATCAAGGAGCGCCTTCGGAACAACGAGCTTGCCAATGTCGTGTAGAATAACCGCATTCGCTATCATATTGGTCAGATCGGGCGGCATTTTCATTTTCTCGCACATCACCCTCACATAGCTTGACACATTCTTGAGGTGATTGTTGTTTGTATCCGATTTTGCAGCGAGGATTCTGACATACTTCTCATATAAATTGGTTTCGTTTTCTACAATGGAAGCAGCGTTCGTACTGTTTTTACGCACGAAAGCCGTGCCAAAGAAAAAGAATATTGCTGCGATAATATTAATCCCCGCAGCAAGTAAATACGGTTTTAGTCCTGTGGTTGAAAATGGTCTTATGTATGAAACCCAGTAGGTAATCTGGGTTAAAATAGCCGCAATATATGAAACGACCATAATCCTTTTTCCTGTTGACATGGGCATTCCGTCCTGGATTATCACAAAGGCAAAGCCAATAAGGCAGATAACGCTCCAAACAGAAAAAAGCCTGATAATAAACAGCTCCATACCCACAAGAGGAGAGGGTATGTATGCCGCCGTAAAAAAGGTGCTTATTATTAACAGCCATTTCATTTTCTTAAATATTTCAAGAGCATATGAGGTGATTATCAGCAATCCGAGAGATAAGAGCATCAGAAAAAGCACAGAGAGCCTAAAAAAACCGGGATGTGTGAACAAGCCAATCGGGACTCCGGTTTGGTTGAATACAATCGTCATGCCGAAAATAACGCTTACTATGCCCGTTAGTACAAAAACCGTTCGGTACTTGGTTTTCCTTAACGCCGAAAACGAGATAAGCAGCAAAATCAGACCGAAGGCGACAAAAAACGCACCTGACACCAGCCCGCAAATGTTTTTAACACTTAATAACGCTTTTGCGGTTTCGGAATCCTTGACAGAGGCAGAAAAGTCAAGCGTTGCGGGAGCATACATAATGATATCCACGCTTTGTATTTCTTCGGATGGCTCAAGCATAAGCTCCAGCAGCGGTGTTGCGGAAAAATTATAACCGGTGCCGAGCTGGCTTAAAACAGTTTCTCCGTCTATCCTAACATCCATAAGATGATTTGCGCTTTTTATACTAAGCAGGCGAAATGAGGAGCTGCCGCTCAGCTCTGTGCTTAAGAGCAGATAATCCGCTCCGTCTCTGTATTTGAAGGTGTTGTTTTTGTTCTTTTTAATCCGTTCCTGCGAATGACCGTCAGAGCCGTCCTCTGATTGTACCCATATGTATTCCCAGTCGGTTAGCTCATAACCGGAGCTGTCACGGAATAAATCGAAGAAAAAGGAGCCGGGTCCTATAAAAATCAAGGATATTATTAAGCCGGCAAGCAAATGCTTGGCAAACGCCGATATATTGGATTTGTTCAGTCCGCCTCTTCGTATTAAAGCGACAGAATTTGTTGTCATAGCTGGTCTCCACGCCCGATTGGGCAAACATTCTATTCTATCCGTTTATAGTTTTATTCCAAAGGCTCGGATAAAGCGGTCCTTATATCTACATCCTTTTCGATAGACTCTACCTTTTTCATTATTAATTCGCTCTCAATGCTGAAGTCTCTCAGAGCTGCGACTATTTTTTCCACGGAATCATTGAGCAGGGCTTCCATGTTGCTCTGCTTTGAGCGAATATCGTTTATATCAGCGGTTAGCGTCCTTTTAAGCTCCTTTTTTATACCCGCAAACCTCTTCAGATATTCCTCTGCTTCCGTAATAGCCTTTGTCTTTATCTTCTCCGCTTCCTCGTAAGCGGTTAAATATATTTTCCCGATGTGCTCTACTTTTTTTCCGCTCTCCTGAGGAGCAGAGCCTGACTCGGACAGCTCATTCTTCAGAGCAGCGTTTTCCTTCTTAAGCTCCTCAATTGTTTCCTCAAGGTGGGTTACCTTAACATCAAGGTCCTTATAATCCCCGTTACCGTATGAATATCCGGACTT
>CAZGJQ010000069.1:0-10091 GCA_964525815.1 uncultured Oscillospiraceae bacterium | reverse complement strand
CTTATCTTTTGTAACTTTGTAACTTCTAAAATTAAGGGTATACACGCGAGAGCAAACAACTCACATGACGCGAGCGCGTGTGTGCGTGTAAATATATACACACCTATATATTTAGAGGTTACTAGGTTACAAAGCGCAAATAAGTTACAAGGAGGATACTGTGTCTGAAAAAGAAATCGTAACTAAAATTCTTCGCTATTTAAAAACCGTGCCGAAGTGCTTCGCTTGGAAGGAACACGGTGGTATTTATGGAATGGCAGGCATCCCCGATATCATAGCCTGCATTGATGGCAAGTTTTACGCCTTTGAGGTGAAAACGCCGGTCGGTAAGACAACAAAACTACAAGAAGCAACTATTCGTAAAATCCTCGCCTGTGGCGGCACCGTTTCGGTAGTCCGTTCGGTTGACGAGGTGCGAGCTGTTATAAACGGCTCCCTGCAATGATTTTGAAAACAACGCATTCGTGCTTTACATATACAATGCTAACAATGCGACACTGCTTCTTTAAAAAATATAAAATAAGGAGTGTGTCCCATATGAAAGATAATTACGAAAACCTCGCAAAAGCTATCGTACTACAAGCGGTTAAGGATTACCGCAAGGCGCTGCGCACCCTGTTTCTTCACCCCAACAACCGCTCGGCGCAATATGAGCGCCGGAGCATTGAGCAGTTCTTCCGTTCCGGCTGGTTTGGTGTGCTGACCGGCATAGATCCGGAAATGCTCATCACCAAGCTCAAAGCGGAGGTGACGGCATGACTGCAAAAGCATATCTTGGTCAGGCATACAGGCTTGACCAGCGTATCAATTCTAAGTTGGAGCAGATTGCATCACTGAACGAACTGGCGACAAAATGCACTTACACACTCACGGGTATGCCGCGCAATCCGAGTCACAACACCTCTACGATGGCTGATGCTGTGGCAAAAATTATCGACCTGCAAGCGGAAATTAATCGTGACATCGATCGTCTTGTTGACCTTAAACGCGAAATAGTAAGGCTCATCAAAACCGTAGACAACACAGAATGTCAGACACTATTGGAGTTGAGATATCTTTGCTTCAAGACTTGGGAGCAGATAGCCGTTGACATGGGATACACCATTGATAATGTTTATCGCATCCACAGAAAAGCCCTATCGATCGTATCCATTCCAGAAAGTGTACAGTAAATTCTACTGTTTTCTATCATAGCCATTGTGATAATATATACTTAGGAAGCCAAAATCCAACAGAGCCTCGGGAGCAATCCCCGGGGCTTTTGTTATGCCCAAGGAGGTGACTTCATGCCAAAGAAGCCAAAACGACCATGTCAACATCCCAGTTGTCCTAAGTTGACGGACGGCTTGTATTGCATAGAGCATCAACGGCAGGCCACACGCCACTATAATCATTTTCAGCGCGAGCCAGAAACCAACAAGCGTTATGGTCGCGCGTGGAAGCGCATTCGCGACCGTTACATTAAAGCACACCCGCTATGTGAAGAGTGTAAAAAAGCTGATCGTTTAACGCCCGCCGAAGAGGTGCATCACATTATCCCGCTCAGCCAAGGAGGCACAAATGAAATGAGTAATCTCATGTCTCTGTGCAAGCCTTGTCACTCGCGTATTACTGCCGAGAGCGGCGACAGGTGGAAAAAATACTAAAAGAGGCATCGTATACATTTTAGTACGATGCCTCAAAGCTTTATATGCTTTGTATTATTGTCATTCCCGGGGGGCGGTAAAATCTCTAAAACTTTTTAAAGTGGACAGCGGCGTGGGGCTTCGTGTGAGAAATCGCGGTTTCAAACGGGTAATATCCCCCTCGCAGAAAGGAGTGTGATGAATATGGCTAAAGACGGCACCAGTAGAGGCGGTGCACGGCTCGGTTCAGGGCAGAAAAAGAAGCCTGTCGCTGACAAAATTTTAGATGGAAACCCCGGTCACAGAAAGTTGACCGTTATGGATTTTACCGACACGGCAGATCTCTCAGGTGAATCAATGCCGGAGCCGAGGACTTACCTTACTGCAAAACAGAAGGACGGATCCACAACGCTGGCGGCGGATGTTTTTCATAATACATGGCAATGGCTCTGGGAACGAGGCTGTGCTCAATTTGTAACCACTCAGCTCATCGAACAATACGCCCAGAGCGTGGCACGGTGGATCCAATGCGAACAGGCAATAAACGAGTTCGGTTTTCTTGCCAAGCACCCCACCACCGGCAATGCTATCCCGTCTCCATATGTATCCATGTCTCAAAACTTCATGAAGCAGGTCAACAACATATGGTTTCAAATTTATCAGGTGGTACGAGAAAACTGCACAACAGAATATCGCGGCGCAACACCTCACGACGATGCAATGGAAAAGTTACTCAATGCCCGTCGGGGCTAACAATAAATATATGTGGAGGAATGTGAAATGACTACTTACAAAACAGCAGAAAGTGTATGCAAAGGGCATCCGGATAAGCTCTGCGATCTGATCGCCGACAATATCTTGGATGCTTGTCTCAGAAAGGACAGAGCCTCTCGTGTGGCTTGCGAGGTTATGGCAACTAAGGGCAAAATCATCGTAGCGGGCGAAATCACCTGTAGCGAAAAAGTGGATATTCGTTTTATTGTACGAAATGTCCTTCGCAAGGTCGGGTATAATCCTTGGAAGTTCACAGTGTTTGTTTTCGTACATCGACAGAGCTTGGATATCGCAGCCGGTGTGGACACGGCAATTGAAGCGCGAAACGGTGCATGCGATCCTTATGGATCTGTAGGCGCTGGTGACCAGGGCACAGTGTACGGGTACGCAACAAAGGAAACACGCGAGTATTTGCCGTTGCCGTTGGTGCTCTCACATCGTATTGTCACACGCATCGACGATTGCCGTGAAGGCAAGCTCATCAAGGGAATTCTGCCGGATGGTAAGTGTCAGGTCACAGTCGAATATGAAGATGGCAAGCCAAAACGTGTAAAAACTGTGGTGATCTCTGTCCAGCATGAGGCGAACAAAACGCAGGAGCAACTGCGCACGGATATTATGAATAATGTCTTGTGGCAATGCTTTGAGGATTTTACGATGGACGATGATACCGAAATTCTCATTAACCCTAGCGGACGTTTCGTAGAGGGCGGACCCGCTGCCGACACGGGATTGACGGGTAGAAAAATCATGGTGGATACCTACGGCGGGCTTGCGTCTCACGGCGGCGGAGCGCTTTGCGGGAAAGACCCAACTAAAGTTGACCGCAGCGGTGCTTACATGGCACGGTACATCGCAAAGAATATTGTATGGAGCGACTTAGCTGAAAGATGCGAGGTCGCTCTTTCTTATGCCATTGGAAAAGCAAATCCCGTGGCGGTAGCAGTCACTTCATTTGGCACTGCTAAACTGACTGATGAACAACTCACGGAAATTGTGCAGGAGGTTTTCAACCTGCGCCCTGCCGCCATCGTCGAAAAGCTTCGTCTGCGAACTGCAATATATGATAATACGGCGGCATACGGACACTTCAATTCATGGCTCTTTCCTTGGGAGAACGTGGATAACTATAAGGAACTGAGAAAGGCGGCTGAGAAATATGATGATTGAAAAGATCCCGGCAGCAAAGCTCAATCCAGCTGCATATAACCCACGAAAAGACCTAAAACCCGGTGACAAGGAATATGAAAAACTCAAGCGCTCTATCGCCGAGTTCGGATTTGTGGAGCCAGTCATCTGGAATAAGACCTCCGGCAACGTGGTCGGCGGTCACCAACGCTTGAAAGTTCTGCTCGATCTCGGCCAGACAGAGGTCGATTGTGTGGTCGTGGAGCTTGATGACAAGCGCGAAAAAGCGCTCAACCTTGCACTTAATAAAATTCAGGGCGATTGGGACGAAACAAAGCTGGCATCGCTCATGGCGGAGTTTGACGCCTCCACATTTGATGTATCCCTAACAGGCTTTGATGCCGACGAGGTAGACGCACTCTTGAACAAGTTTTACTCGAAGGAAGCCATACAGGACGACTTCGATGTGGACAAAGAAAAGGAAGCCATTGAAGCCGCTGGCGAAACACGGACACATACGGGAGACATCTGGCTGCTTGGACAGCATCGACTTTTGTGCGGCGACAGCACCAGCGAGATAGATTTTGACCGCCTCATGGACGGCGCCCACGCGCAAGTAGCGGTCACATCACCGCCCTACGGTGTCGGTAAAGAATATGAAAATGCCGGAATCGAACCGTGGTTTGATACTATGCGACCTGCCATAAAGAACATCTGCCGTCATGCGGATATTATCTGCTGGAACATCGGCGACCTGTTCGCCACCGGCACACAGTTTATCGAACCGACCGAAATGTATAGCATTGGGCTATTTGGTGACAACGGCTTTCGCCCCATCTGGATTCGGATATGGAAAAAGCAAGGTATGAACTTTGGCGTCGGCCCCTATCACCTTGTGACAAATAAGCCAGTACAGCAGTACGAATACATCACGGCACTGGCAGCGCAGGAGACCGAGGAATACAACGACCAAGAGTATGCCTGGGTGTCGGCATTCGCCGGTCATTCATATAAGTTTGTAAAGCGGCTCACCAAAGATGAACGTAAAAAATGGGGATACGCAGGTATATGGGAAATCAACACAGTGCGAGCCAATAAAGAACACCCCGCTATGTTTCCTGTAGAGTTGCCGTGGCGATGCATCAAAATGCATTCTGACCGCGGTGGTGCTGTATTAGAGCCGTTCGCAGGTTGCGGCACAACGCTTATTGCCTGCGAACAGACCGAGCGCAGATGCTATGCGATGGAGCTTTCACCGGTATACTGTGATCTCATTATAAAACGCTGGGAAACATTCACCGGCGAGACCGCAGTGAAACTGGAGGTGTGATATGGATATACAGAAAATATCAACAGCAAAATTAAACCCCGCCGTATATAACCCGCGCAAAGACCTCAAACCCGGTGACGCCGAATATGAAAAGCTACGCGGTTCCATCGAGGAGTTCGGTTATGTTGAACCTATCATCTGGAATAAGCACACAAGTAATATCGTCGGTGGGCATCAACGGTACAAGGTGCTATTGGCGCTTGGATATACAGATGTAGACTGCGTGGTGCTGGATATCGATGAACAAAAGGAAAAAGCCCTGAATGTGGCACTCAACAAAATATCCGGTGAGTTTGACATCCCGCTTTTGACCAACCTTTTAAAGGACATCGGTGCAAGCGGTTTTGATGTGTCTCTTACGGGTTTTGATGCCGCCGAGATGGACGCGTTGTTCAAGGATAGCGTGGTCGCTGGCATCAAGGAAGACGATTTTGACGAGCCATTGCCGGAAACGCCCATATCTAAGCAGGGTGATATCTGGTTGCTTGGGCGGCATCGCCTCATCTGCGGCGATGCTACCAAGTCGGAGACATATAAAAAGCTGCTGGACGACCATCAGGCAAATCTCGTGATTACAGATCCACCATACAACGTGGATTATAAAGGCGTGGCGGGAAAACTCAAAAACGACAATATGGATAGCGCCAAATTCCACGAGTTCCTGCTTTCATCGTACCGGTGTATGTACGACGCGTTGGTAGATGGCGGCGGTATTTATATTTTTCATGCCGATCGCGAGACCGTCAATTTCAGGACGGCGTTCACTGAAGCAGGCTTCTTTTGTCATCAGACCTGCATTTGGATCAAGAACGCACCGGTGCTAGGGCGCTGTGATTATCAATATAACCATGAGCCTATTCTCGTGGGCTGGAAGCCAACCGCCGGTCACAACTGGTATGCCGACCGCAAGCAGCGCACGACATGGAATTTCGATCGCCCAACAAAAAGCAAATATCACCCCACCATGAAACCGGTGGCGCTGTGCGCTTACCCGATTGTAAATAGCTCGCTGACAAACAACATTGTGCTTGACCCCTTCGGCGGCAGCGGCAGTACGCTCATTGCCTGTGAGCAGACGGGACGCATTTGCTATACGATGGAGCTGGATGAGCGCTATGCCGATGTTATTGTGAAGCGATACATAGAGCAAAAAGGCTCTGATGCCGATGTTTACCTCCTGCGAAATACACAAGAATCAGCATATAGGGATGTCGAAAAACCTGTAGAATAACGCTTGCTATTCCACAGATTTTATGGCTCTATATGACCTGCGTAGAACGCAGAAAGGTGGTAAACACAATGGAACAAAACACATTTGAACTCAGGTACAACGTAACCGGCGACGAGCGCAAGCGTCTTGTCCGCGCAATGAGCGATATTCTGGAAGCAAAGCCAAAATACATGGGCGCACCAAGTTTCACCTACGAGGTGGATTATTTCGCCGTCGACAAAAGCGGCACTGTCAGATTTGACGACCACGCCGATAGCGAGGTAATCGAAAAGCTCATAGAGCGACTGTATGAACAGGGCTTTGAAGCAGAACCTACTAACGACAGCGGCACCGATGACGGCATCGGACTGGTGATTGAAATACCAAGGTCATCGTTCACCGACACGGCGCTTGAAAACCTCAAGCGGCTTGTGGAGAGCAAAGGCTCGCTCATTAAAAAAGCGCTCGGCACTGAAACACTCGCTCTTGTGATTTTGGATGACAAGGTACGCTTCCCGTGGTTTGCAGACGGCACCGATGCTGATGCGGTGAAGGCTTATACCCATTTTGTCACAGCACTATGTGAAATGGCGAAAACGCAGAAACGGGTTAATGCCGTAGAAAACCCAGTTGAAAATGAGAAGTATGCTTTTCGTTGCTTTCTTCTCCGACTTGGCTTCATCGGTGCAGAATATAAATCTGAACGAAAAATACTCCTCTCCAATCTGATTGGAAGCTCGTCGTTTAAACTGAATAACTGTAAGGTGGTGGATGAAGATGAATAAGCTTCCCACCGCCTTTTTCGTTGAGTATCCTTCTCGCATTGAAGATTTAATGCGTCCTCATTTTTCAGAGCAGCAAAAACCATATGTAGTGGAAAAGAAAATAATGCTCAGTAAAATCGACTACGAAAACCTTATCACCGACCTCTGTGTCGACAGATGGTTTATCGAAAAATATACGCACCTCTGTCAAATAGATGGGAATGGGGTTTGGCATTGTATTTTGGCAATGCAGAGAGGAAAACCTGACGGAATATTGATTATGTCTGATGGTCGTGTCTTTCCAAAATGGGCTGCTTATTTGCCGTGTGAGGTGATTGATGATGAATAGCTTCCCGTCAAGAG
Organism: uncultured Oscillospiraceae bacterium; assembly: GCA_964525815.1. Lineage (GTDB taxonomy): Bacteria > Bacillota > Clostridia > Oscillospirales > CAG-382 > UBA1049. Next base: position 2,897 of record CAZGJQ010000069.1, on the reverse strand, counting down.
AAACCGTGGAGCGCATTCGCGCCGAATATCCGATAGGCACTCGTGTGGAGCTTATGAAAATGGACGATGTCCAAGCACCGCCCATCGGCACTAAAGGCACGGTCACGGGCGTGGACGACATCGGTTCGGTCATGGTTGCGTGGGACAACGGAAGTTCGCTTCATGTGGTATATGGCGAGGATTTCTGCAGGAAAATTTAACTGTATAATAAACAATTATAACACGCGAAGGAGCTCCACAAGGGGGTTCCTTTTTCCTCGCTCAATTTTCAGGAAGGAGGCGGCAGATATACGAAAACTAAAGAAATTTACACCCACTCGTTTTATGGCGAAAGATTCTGTTTACAGCAAAGAGGCCGCCGATTATGCTGTCTCTTTCATTCAGGCTTTACGTCATACCAGCGGCATTTGGGATGAGCAGCCTTTTGAACTTATAGATTGGCAGGAGCAAATCATTCGGGATGTGTTTGGTGTTTTGAAGACAAACGGATACCGTCAATTTAATACAGCATATATCGAAATACCAAAAAAGAATGGCAAGTCAGAGCTTGCTGCTGCAGTTGCTCTTTTGTTGACATGTGGTGATGGAGAAAAGCGTGCAAAGGTATATAGTTGTGCCTCGGATAAAAACCAAGCAAAGATTGTGTTTGAGGTAGCTGTAGCCATGGTGCGCAAATCACCAGCATTAACTAAGCGGGTTAAGATCACTGAATCAACAAAGACGCTTATATATACACCTACAGAAAGCAGTTATCAGGTGCTCTCAGCCGATGTTGCAAATAAGCATGGATTTAATACACATGGCGTTATTTTTGACGAGTTGCACACGCAGCCTAATAGAAAGCTGTTTGATGTAATGACCAAGGGTAGCGGAGACGCCCGAATGCAGCCACTGTATTTTTTGATTACCACAGCTGGCGACAATACGAACTCAATATGCTATGAGGTGCACCAAAAAGCGCAGGATATTCTTTCGGGACGCAAGACGGATCCAACATTTTACCCCGTGATTTATGGCATAGCGGAATCAGATGATTGGACTGACCCAAAGGTATGGAAAAAAGCAAATCCTTCCCTTGGCATTACAATCGGAATGGACAAAGTAAAAGCAGCTTGTGAGAGCGCAAAACAAAACCCTGCTGAGGAAAATAGTTTCCGACAGCTCCGTTTAAACCAGTGGGTAAAACAGTCAGTGCGCTGGATGCCGATGGACAAATGGGATAAATGTGCGTTTAAGGTAGATCGCAAGTCGCTGGAAGGGCGCGTGTGTTACGGCGGGCTTGATCTCTCATCCTCCACCGATATTACAGCGTTTGTGCTTGTGTTCCCTCCATTGGATGAAGAAGATAAATACAGCGTAATGCCCTTCTTCTGGATACCAGAGGAAAACCTTGACCTGCGTGTCCGGCGCGACCATGTGAATTACGACGTGTGGCAAAAGCAGGGGTTCTTGCAAACAACCGAAGGAAATGTTGTACATTATGGCTTTATCGAAGCTTTTATTGAAGAACTGGGAACTAGATATAATATCAGAGAAATAGCCTTTGACCGCTGGGGTGCAGTCCAGATGGTACAAAACCTTGAGGGTATGGGCTTCACGGTCATACCGTTTGGTCAGGGATTCAAGGATATGTCTCCGCCAACCAAAGAACTGATGAAGCTGACCTTGGAGCAGAAAATCGCACACGGCGGGCACCTCGTTTTGCGATGGATGATGGACAATATCTTTATTCGCACCGATCCCGCTGGAAATATTAAGCCTGACAAAAAAAAATCCACCGAAAAGATAGATGGTGCTGTCGCCACTATCATGGCACTTGATAGGGCAATCCGATGTGGGAATGATACAAGCGAAAGTGTTTATGACCAGCGCGGGTTGCTTATTTTTTAATGAGGGAGAGTGATGTCAATGGGAATATTGCAAGGAATATTTAAGGCTCGTGATAAGCCTAAGGATAGTCTGAGCGGCGGCCGTTACAGCTTCCTGTTCGGCGGTACGACAGCCGGAAAACCTGTCAACGAGCATACAGCCATGCAGATGACGGCGGTCTACTCCTGCGTGAGGATACTGTCCGAAACATTGGCCGGATTGCCGCTTCATGTGTATAAGTACAACGACAGCGGCGGTAAAGAAAAAAACCTGACCCATCCGTTATATAAGCTGCTCCACGATGAGCCGAACCCCGAGATGACTTCATTCGCTTTCCGCGAAACGCTGATGAGTCATCTTTTATTATGGGGCAATGCTTATGCGCAGATTATCCGAAACGCCAAGGGTGAAGTTCTCGCTCTCTATCCTCTGATGCCGAACAAAATGACGGTCGACCGAGATTCAAGCGGTCGGCTTTTCTATTTATATCAACGAAGCACAGAAGACGCACCCACACTCGGAAAAGATAGTCAGGTTTACCTCGACCCGTCCGATGTGCTGCACATCCCCGGCTTGGGATTTGACGGATTGGTTGGTTATTCACCGATAGCTATGGCAAAGAATGCCGTGGGACTCGCCATTGCCACAGAGGAATACGGAGCGAAATTCTTCGCCAACGGTGCCGCACCCGGTGGAGTGCTGGAACACCCCGGCACAATAAAAGACCCGCAGAAGGTCAAGGAATCATGGAATGCTGCTTACCAAGGCTCTGCAAACGCCCACAGGGTGGCTGTGCTTGAGGAGGGCATGAAATATCAGCCTATTGGTATTTCACCTGAACAAGCGCAGTTCTTGGAAACACGCAAGTTTCAAATCAATGAGATCGCCCGTATTTTCAGGGTGCCGCCGCATATGCTTGCCGACTTGGAGAAATCCTCATTCAGCAACATCGAGCAACAGTCACTCGAGTTTGTGAAATACACCCTTGACCCGTGGGTGGTGCGATGGGAACAGTCCATGTACCGTGC
>CAZGJQ010000068.1:0-10139 GCA_964525815.1 uncultured Oscillospiraceae bacterium | reverse complement strand
CTGCGCCAAAGCTGCACATTAGAAGCTTAGCACCCTTTTTCAGCCTGCCGTCTCTGTTTAGCTCGTCAAGCAGCATAGGTATGCTTGCCGAGGAGGTGTTACCGTATCTTTCGAGATTATGCGGAAACTTTTCCTCCGGCTGCTTTAACTTTTTCCTTGCCGAATCGATTATCCTTGAGTTTGCCTGATGCAAAAGATAAAAATCAGGCTGATCCGCTGTCATACCCGTCTTCTTCAGCAGCGCGTTTATTTCCTTGACAATCATGGAGACCGCGAATATATATATCTCGTGACCGTCCATCTTTAAATATAAGTCCTCCCGGTTTACCAAGGAAAACGGATTGTTTCCTGAGGCTCCCGGTACACTTAGATGCTCGTATGAGCCGTTTACGGTAAAGTCCGCCACCTCAAAACCGTCTCCCTTCTCCAGCACCACCGAGCCTGCGCCGTCTCCGAACAAAACACAGGTGGAGCGATCTGACCAATCCACAATGCGGGACATAGCCTCAGCGCTTACTACCAGTGCTTTGTTAGCTTTACCGCTGGCAAAATAAGAATCCGCCGTGTCCAGTGCGAACAAAAAGCCGGAGCACGCCATATTTATGTCAAGCTGACGAGAGCACTGAATTCCGAGCCGTTTGCTTAAAAGGCAGGACATGGAGGGGGAGATATAATCACCCTGCAGGGTGGCAACTATTACCAAATCAATCTCCTCCGGTTTGACACCGGAATCCTCAAGCGCCGCCTGTGCCGACTCGCAGGCTAAGTCTAAAAGACTCTCCTCGGTCAGCACCCTTCTTTCTTTTATACCTGTCCGAGTAAAAATCCATTCGTCGCTGGTATCCAAAAATTCGGTCAGCTGCTGATTTGTTACGCGTTTTTTTGGATGAGCACTTCCCGTTCCCGTTATAAAAAAGCTCATTTTTCCTCCTCCATGATATTTATTTGTGCTTATATATTATCTTAGTTTATCTCTTAAAGTAACTGTTTATTTTTTCGATACAGCGAACCAGAATCTTAAGCTCCTCATCGTCGAACTCCTTACTCAGACTGCGAATTAAATGCTGATGAAAAAGACGATGCCCCGCATTAATCCTGCGTCCCTCTCTTGTAAGGCGCACAAAAACAACCCTCCCGTCGTCGGTACAGCGTGTCTTCTCAACAAACCCTTTCTTTACAAGCTTATTGACGCTTACCGTAACGGATGCGGTTGTTATCCCGAGGTCAAGAGCTATCTCGCTGACGGTTCTTCCGTCCTGGCTTCCCTTGCCGACGCTCTCAAGCAGGTGATACTCGCTGATAGACAGCTTATTATCATGCCTTGCTCTCAGGGAGCTCTCCTCTATCTTTCTTATTGAATTGAACGTATCGACCAGCAGTTCGTTGAGCTCAGTGCCGAAATTGTCCTTCATTCCCGTCTCCGAAATTACAAATTTTAATTAGATAGTTTAACTAAATATATCAGATGGTATGCTTTTTGTCAACCCTTTATGCAAAAAAACAATTAATAACCAGCCTCAAGCAAAAAATCAGATGCGCTCCGATACACTCAGAGCGCACTCTTTATATCTTAACCGGAACCGAAAGGGTATGCTCTCCGTCGGGTATGACCAGCGGGAAAGTTACCGCACCTCCGTCAAGCAGCACCTCCTCTACGGTTCGGTCGGCTGTTATGGCAAGCCTGTAATTATTATATGCTATTTCTGCCTTATATTCGGTTATGGGATTTACGCTTAATGCCGAAAATCCGTCGGTAAGCTCAATGCCCAGCACATGCTCTATCATCGCCTTGTAATACCATGCGGCGGCACCCGTATACCAGCTCCAGCCTCCTCTGCCGCTGTGCGGATAAGCCGAATATATGTCCGCACTTATAACATACGGCTCCACCTTGTATTTTTTTGCGGTATCATGATTTGTGCATCTTGCTGCGGGATTAAGAGCGTTCATAAGCTCAAGTCCTATTTCCTGCTTTCCCGCAAGAATAAACCCTATTGCAGCCCATACTGCGGAATGGGTATATTGTCCGCCGTTTTCCCGTATGCCCGCAACATAGCCCTTGATATATCCGACATTCAGTTCACCGTCCGCAAACGGAGGAGAAAACAGCTTCAACAGCTTATCCCTTTTGTCAAAGAGCATATTATATGCGTGCTCCAGTGCAAGCGATACTCTTTCGTCCCTTCCCTTTACCATTGCGGCAAAGCATTGCGGCAGAATATCGATTTCACACTCGGTATTGCCCTTTATACCAATAAAGCTTCCGTCGTCATGAACAGCCCTTGCATACCACTCGCCGATATATGCGTTTCTCTCGATATTATCCAGCAGCTCGTCGGCGACCGCTCTGTAGTGCTCAGCCGTTTCGGTATCTCCTTTATATTCCATAACAGGCAAAAAGGCTCGGACGGTTAGGATGAACAAAAATGAGGTGAACAGGCTTTCTCCTTTACCCAGCACTCCTACCTGAGAAAAGGCATCGTTCCAATCACAGGAGCCCATCAGGGACAGCCCATGACTGCCGAACCGCTCCCCGTTCGAGAGCGCACGCAGACAATGCTTATAAACGCTCTCGACAATCCCGCTGAGTGAGGGAAGCTCATATCGCTCCGCCTCCTTACCGAGGTTTGGTGAGCTTATATATTCAACCTCAACATCGAGGAGCGAATAATCTGCGGTCTTTTTTATATAATCTGCGGCTACAAAGGGGAGCCAGAGATAATCATCCGAGCATTTGGTTCGCACTCCTCGATTCGTACCGTTTAGGGAAATGGGATGCCACCAGTGCTGCACATCTCCCTCTGTATACTGATGAGCGCAGCATCTTACAATATGCTCTGCGACCAGACGGGGGTTTGAGTAAACAATGCACAAGCAGTCCTGAAGCTGATCCCTAAAGCCGTATGCTCCGCCTGATTGATAAAACGAGGCTCTGGCATATAATCGGCATGCGGACACCTGATACGGTAAAAAACCGTTGAATAAAAACGCAGCCGAGCGGCTCCTGCTGTCTATCGTTATGGCAGGCAGCATAGAGCGGGCAAATTCCTGCGCTCTTTCCTCCTCCTTGAAGAAAACATCCCTGTTTATTCCTTCAATAACTGCATTTGCTTCTTCCTCACTATTGCAGGCGCCCATGAAGAAAATGCTCTCGGCTCCCGCAGCGGAAACAGCCACTACATCGTCTGTACCGCTTTGCTGTCCCAGAACAGCCGCAGCATAATCGGTGTCTATTCTGCCGCTGCCCAACACACCGATAAAACCAACTCCGTGAGAAAAATCAGCGCTTGTTTCGTTCTTGAACAGAATACATGTGCTTTGCGGCGAGACCTGCCTTTTTGCCTGAAGACAGAACGCGCCCGACAGCCCGCTTCCCATGACCGGACGAGTGATAAGCGTGCTTCGCACCTTATCACTACCCTCATACTTGAATCTGTAGAGCTTGACCGGAAGATCTCTGCTCATAAATACGGTAAGGATATAGCTCTCCTTGTAGACACTGCCCTTATATACCGCAACACCGTTCTTGTAGGTAACCTCTCCCGCAACGGCGCAAAGGTCATAACGGTTTCCTCCGATTTGCATTATAAGCCTTTCTCCGTCCGAATAGCTGTAGGGGTCTCCGTCAAACGAGGTTATACGCTTCTCCCGGGAATTGTCCGCAAAGGTGTAGCAAAGAGAGCTGTCCGAGATGACACTGCCGGTCAGTCTACCCGCAAGCACATAGGAATAGGGCATTTTTAGCGGATAGCTCTTGTCCACCGTAAAACCGTTTGCCTTAAAATAACCGCCGTAAACAGAGAACGAATCCTCAGGCTGAGCGGGTCTATACTCACCGATAGCCGTTTTGATTTCCTCTGCAAACAAAATGGGATATTCGACTGCTCTTGACCCGATATCGTTTGCGACATCCACGAACAAAACCGAAACCAGCTTCAGAAACTCCACGAACTTTTTGTCTGAGCTGTCAAAGGAGCGGATGAAAATACCACCGTTCTGATTAAGGAAAGCATTTATTCCCAGCTGCTCGCATACAGTGCGCAGACTTCTTTCCACCGGACGCATATATTTATCCTCATCCGCAATTAAAAACACCAGCTCAAAGCGTATATACGCTCCTGTCAGCATGAAGAATGCGGACAGGAAGCTCAGCACCGCCCGGTCGTTTTCCTCCGAGAGCAAAACGGTTATTATGGGATAATCACCCGAGATTCCCTGCTTCCATAAGGTATTAACCGATTCATTGGCAAAATTCTCTACATTTCTAACGCTCTTCGGAAAGAGTAACGCTTGCAAAAACCGCTCGGTTTCGGGTAAAACACTGATTTCCGATTCGCTTTCCTTAGAATGTCTGCGGGCTTTGATTATATTGCTCTTGGCCTCTCTTTTAGCGGTCGCAAGGGTTACAAGGAACACCGCTCTTCCGCCCGCCAGCGGTGCGGTTTTTATTAGGCATAACGGATTTACGCAGGGGCCGGTCTCGTTTTCCAGCCGCGCGTTGTGTATACTAGCGAGAGAGTCCATCCCCCATGCATTGAAGCTGTCCTTGCGGGTGGTAAACTCAAAATCGCACTGAGCATCCGAAAGCGCAACCGCTACAAATAATGAGCTTTCGTCGTCGCTGCGGGGACGGCGGGAGAAGAATATAATTCTGTCCTTTTCGTCGTATTCCGCCTCTATGAACAGCTTTGAAAAGGATGCGTGCGCAGCATAGCTCTTCTCGTCCGCCATTAATGGCTCGAAGCAGAACAAAGCATTGTAGAATCGCTTGTTCTCTGCTCTTGTTTCTATAACAAAGCAATCCGACTTTGGATGAATAGAATACTTGACCAGCCCTGAGAACGCTTTACTGGAGGAAATATGAGAGGCATAAAAACCTCCCTTTTCAAAGGAATAAACACCTTCCTTATACAAAGGTGCGCAGCCGAACACCTCACTCCCGTCAAAAAACTGCACGGTCAGCGAATGCTTCAGTGAATATCGGTCGAATACGGTATCATTGACCGGATATTTCCCCTGTCTGAGCTGCACATGACCGCTGCCCGAGCAAATTATACTCTGGCTGTCTCGGGTTATACAGGTTACCGGAGGGAGCTGCAGTGCTATCTCGTTCTCGGTAACCACCCGGTATTTCTTCGGTATAGGCAGTTTCAGGTCGGAGGCAAAACGGGTTCTCTCGTCCTCAAACAAGTGAGCGTCAACAGGTATTTTTTCCTGCAGCAGCTCATATGCAGCTCCCATCTGCTTGTCGTTCATAAACCTGTTGACAAAGCTGTTTTCATGACAGGCGTTTGCACAGGCAATGAGACTCATGCCAATGTGATGCGCCATATAGCAGCGCACGCTTACTCCATTATCGGCCGAGGCTCCGGTCTTTATTCCGGAAGCGGTATGAGAGCGGGCGGGAGTCATGTCCAGCGCCTCATAAAGCCCGTACTTCCCGTACATACCCGCCTCCTCAAAGAGCCTGAGATTGCGTATTGCGCTGCTCTTGAAAATGCACAACGATAAATAGGTGGAATACGGGGACAAAACCGCTTCGTCTCCGTTATACCGTTTAAGCGCAATCCTTTGTACTCCATGCGCCTTATACTGATAATTCATATCTGAGTCAAAGGAATAGAATGCGCTTTCCGAAACACCCCACATCCTATTATATTTGGCGCGCCGCTGCTCGGACATAGCAAAGCTCAGACTCTCAAAAACAAAGGAGTTCCTGTATATTGGTAAAAATAAATGCGGCATAAGGTACTCAAACGCCGTACCCGACCAGCTTATCATTCCGATGTACCCTCCGGATGCGGTCAGCGTTCTTCCCAGTGTGCGCCAGTGCTTTTTAGGCACAATTCCGCTTGCAAGCGCAAAGTATCCCGTCAGCCTTGCCTCGCTCATAAACAAATCATAATAAATATTATCCGGCTTGCCGCTTATTCCGTCTATTCCAAGCGTGAAAAGGCTGCGTCGGGGATTGTACAGAGCCTCCAAATCGGTTTTTTGAATCAAACCGTCACATAACTCTATAAGCCGACCGATTTTAGGATGAGCATCCGCCATTTCAAGCAGCCCTTGCCTTAAGGCTACCAGCATTGTAACAAAATTACCGCTGTCCACCGTGGAGACATAAGCGTTTCCGATAATGCTCAATGTCTTTATGTCGTACCAGTTATAAAGGTTGCCCTTATACTTGTCGAGAGACAGTATTGTATTCAGGCTTTTTTCCAGCCTTAAAACCATCTCCTCCGTGCCGATAAATCCCATATCCTTTACCGCAAGTGCGGAAACAAGATAAAAGCCTATATTTGTGGGAGAGGTACGGTATGCTGTATGCTCAGCAGGCGAAAACTGAATGTTATCGGGTGGAAGATGATTGCTCTTTTTATTTACATTATCCGCAAAATAACCCCACATATCCTTTGCGTGAGCTAACAGCAGCTTTTTTTGCTCGGGAGAGAAGCTCACCGTAACAACATCGGTTCCGCCTGCCAGCGGTCTGGACTCACCGTAAGCCAAGAGAGGGAAAAGGAAATAGGCTATACCCAAGAGCTTTGCGGGAAATACAGGAGCAAAGAAGAACAGCACCGCTCCCAAAATCGCACTTACAATGCATTTTTTTATGAAATATAAAACGCTGTTCTTGTCATATCTTTCGTTTTCGTCCGCTGTTACCCACTGCAGAAGCTTTTTCCCGCTTATAAGCATTCTCCATAACGCTCTTATTACGGCATCCGCCGTTACAGCCGCCATATGTCCGGCGGCACACAGCTCATAAAAGGTGCGGGTAAGAGCCTGACTGATTGCGGTGGAGGCCTGAGAAAAAAACCTGCGCAGAGCAAAGGGCTTTCCGGCAAAGAGAATGGTCAGCACACTTAAAAGACAGGGCAGCAATAGATTTATAAAGGCAAAGAATATCAGCAGGAATGCGCTAACGCTGTCCCTGATAACGAGCCCTCCGAGCAATACGGCAAGCACCGCTGTGAGCGGTGTTAAATGACGCAGTGCATTTGCCAGCAGCTTATACTTGGAAAACGCATCCAGTATATCTCCCTTAAAAAAATAAAGGTTCTGGAAGTCTCCTCTTATCCAGCGGTGGAGCCGATCTGTATAGGACACCGTGTTTTTGGGTGTTGAATCAGTCAGAGAAATATCGGATACAAAGCAGGTTCTGAGAATATTTCCCTCTATTATATCATGGCTCAGTATTTTTCCTTCGGGCAGCTTAGGTGCCACCAGCCTGTTAAAGAGCTCGACCGAAAAAAGCCCCTTTCCGCAGAAAACCCCGCTTCCGAAAATGCTTTGATATCGGTCGAATGCGGCGCTCTCGTAAATATCGGTGCCTCCCACTCCGGACATCAGTCTGGAAAAACGGGTCTTGTAGGCGGCTGCCAGCTCGGTTCGCATAAGCGGCTGAAAAACACCGTACCCCTCTGTTACTCTATCCTTTTCAACCCTCGGTCTGTTAAGGGGATGAAGCGCCACTCCGAGCAGCTCGTTTACCCCTCCCAAAGAGAGGTTGGTGTCTGCGTCAAGCGTGTATATATACTTAATGTCATATATAAAATTGCCGCCGATGTAGTTTCCCTGCGCTTCCTGTTTACCTTGTACAAAGCGCACAAGCTCGGTTACGGCTCCCCGCTTTCTCTCCCTGCCGCCGAATATTCCGTCCGTCCTGTTTTCGCTGCGTTCCCTCGTAAAAAGACAAAACCTGTCGCCATACCGCTTATTCAACGCTTTTATATGCTCCCTTGCATAATCAAGAGTGTCGTCGTCCTCGGGCAGAAACCGCGCCTTGCTGTCCGGCAGGTCTCCGAGTATGCCGAAGAAAACGTTCGGATCCTTATTGAGCAGATAATATCTCTCAAGGTTTTCGAATAACCGCTTGTCCTTCTCCGGACCGAAGAGCAGAGAGGTTATAACCACCAGTGTTTTAGCTTCATCCGGAACAGATTCCAGCTTAAGCCTTGCCGTGGGAGTACCCTTCATAATCATTGAGGTTATAAAATCGGAAACAGCCAACGCCGCATCATATAACGGCAGCAGCAAGAGCAGTGTCCAGAAGCTGACCGAAACAAACGCTAACGTGCAGAAAATAAAAAATACAGAAACGGCAAGAATATAATAAAGCACTCCGTTTCCCTTTTTGTTTGGAAATAAAAGCGCTCCGATAGTGCATTTTTCTTTTGCGGCACGCTCCGCAAGCAGCTTTGCTCCGTCCGGCTCGCTTATATTCCGCGCTCGGCAGAATAAGGAGAGAGCGTTCCGGTAAGCATGCTTGGTTGATTCGGTAAAAAACCGGTAATCCTTTTCATAGCTAAGAAGTATGCTCTCCGGCAGCCATGCACAAAGAAACAGCTCCTCACTGTCAAACTCACCCACATGCCTGAGAAGGTTTATCGCATTGGGCAAGACCGACAGCCCATCTTCACTGTCGCACGCCTGTCCGATACGGATAATAGCCGCTGCGGCAAGCAAAACGGGTATGGAGTATATTTGATAGCAGGAGAAAATGTGCGTCCTGAGAGAACGGGACAGGAACTCGCACAGCTCCTTCTCGTCTATCTTGTAATTATTTTCCTCACAGAAATCATAAATAAGCTCAAAGCAGCCGCTACCCTCCACTGCCCGCACAATGCTCTTAGTTTTTAGAAGGGCACGATAATGCCGGTCAATAAGATAAAAATTATCGTATATCCAGAGGTATTCCTTGTGCTCGCCCGAAAAAGCTTTTTTTGTTTGCTTGTATGCTCTTTTTACACGCTTAATAATACCGTTTGTCATGTATCCATTGTCCCTTTTGTCCTTATTTTATAAGTATTATTTTAGTCAAAAAAGGCAAATTTATACTTTTTCGGCAATAAAGAGCAATAAAGGCTTGAAAATATTTACGGTCTTTGTTATAGTGAAAAATAAAAAAGCAAAAAGGGGATAATGCAAATGTTAAAGCCTATAAAGGGAACCTGGTTTGAGTTCCAGCACCACAACAAGCCGGAGGGAAAATACTGGAACCCGATATGCAGGCAATTCAACGAAGAGCAGTGGCGGGAAAAGATACGGGAAATCGCCTCTATTGAAATGGAGTATATCGTTCTTTTATGCTCGTCACTGGTTTATGAGGATTATGCGGAGAGTTATTTCGACTCGGGCATATATCCGTTTGCCAAGGATTTTGCCTGTCCTAACCCAATAGAGGTTATATTGGACGAAGCAGAGAAGCAGAATCTTAAAATTTTTATGTCCGTGGGCTTTTACGGTGTCTGGACTCATACCTATGACAATATGACCAACCCGGAGGTTACCGAGAGGGCGTTTTCGGCAATGGAAAAGCTGTATGATAAATTCGGACATTTTAAGAGCTTTTACGGCTGGTATTATCCGGATGAGGTCTGCATCGACGGGTACTTCAACAGCGATTTCGTGGATTATGTTAACAGGTATTCCGAGTTCGCACATAGTATAGACAAGGATAAAAAAACCTTAATAGCTCCTTACGGAACCAATATTCTTGTCGCTGATGACAAATATGTTTCCCAGCTCGAGAAGCTGGATGTTGATATTATCGCTTATCAGGACGAGATAGGTGTACGTAAGTCCACCCCCGACCAAACCGCTGCATTCTACTCTGCGTTGAGGGCTGCGCATGACAAGGCCGGAAGAGCCGCACTTTGGGCGGATATGGAGGTCTTTGAGTTCGAGGGAGACACCTACAGAAGTGCGCTTATTCCCGCAGGCTTTAATCGTATAAAGGAGCAGCTTAAGAGTATTTCGCCTTATGTGGATACAGTGCTCTGCTATCAGTATATGGGATTATTCAACAAGCCCGGCACCACAGCTTACTGCGGACATCCCGACTCGGTACAGCTCTATAAGGATTATATGGACTTTTTGAACGAGTCGAAAAAAAGGTAATTTTATTCTAAAAAATCGGCAAAACGGTGTATAATTATTTTACGGATTGCCCAACCTATAAAGGGGTGATTTTATGAATAATCAAAACAACAATAATCAAAACCGTAATAATAACAACCAGAACAGAAGACAGAACAACGAGGTCAACAATATCCTGAACAGACGGAATAACCAGAATCAGAACCGTTTTGAGAACAATCGTAATAACAACGAGTTCACTAACAATCGCAACAACG
>CAZGJQ010000067.1:0-10351 GCA_964525815.1 uncultured Oscillospiraceae bacterium | reverse complement strand
TCACAACAAATTGATCACATCAGTTTGCGCTGTTATCTTTATAAATCAAAGACTTCACAACAAATTGATCACATCAGTTTGCGCTGTTATCTTTATAAATCAAAGACTTCACAACAAATTGATCACATCAGTTTGCGCTGTTATCTTTATAAATCAAAGACTTAATAACAAATTGATTACATCAGTTTGCGCTGTCAGCTCTATATCGGGTTGTAATGACGACCAAACACTCCCATATGCATAAAAAGTAATGGAAAAGCAATGCATATGATCAAGCTACTCCCTTTCACAAAGAGAATACTATCACTTTTACCTTCATTTGTCAATACAAACATCCAACTTTTGTATAATAAAGGTTGCCTTTTGAATAAAAATATGGTATAATAATCTGATTGAAGAATAAATGAGGTTTGCGGGATATGTTCGGATATATAAGACCTGTGCAGGGTGAGCTGCTGGTAAAGGAATATGAGCTTTATAGAGCGGCTTACTGCGGGATTTGCCGCTACGGCGGGAGGAATATATCTCATTTTACCCGTTTTTTTCTTAATTATGACTTTGTTGCACTCGCTATTTTAAGAATCGCCGTAACCGGGGAAAAGGCTTCTGTTTGCAGGAAGCGATGCCCTTATCGATTTAAAAAACGGAATACTCTCGAAGCGGAGGAAGCCTACGGACTGACCTGTGCAGCATTTGCTGTATTATTGTACTACAAGGTACTCGACGATATTAAGGACAGCAATAAAAAAGGAATAAAACGCTTCTTAAAAAGGCTTACATTGCCCTTTTTTGCCCGAATAAAAAAACAGGTCAAGGATTATGATGACCTTGAGCAGCATATAAGGACTCAATTGGATCGGCTTAATATATTAGAGAATCAGAGCAGTAGCGGTTCGCTGGATGAGACTGCCGATTGCTTTGCCTCGGTCACGCAATACATAGCGGCATACGGGCTGGAGGGACAAAGAGCGGTGATAGCTTCTCAATGCGGCTATCATATAGGCAGATATGTCTATATTCTGGACGCCCTTGACGATATTGACGAGGATAATAAAACGGGCAACTTCAATCCGCTGATAAAAAAGTACGGCAGCGTTGAGGAAGTGATACGGAATGCAGATGAAATAGAGACAACCATAACAGACAGCATAAATGCATTTTCCTCAGTCTTTGGGCTTGTTACGGTAAATGAGGAGAGCAGCAGAGTAAACGACTACGACAATATAATCTATAATATTTGCGAGCTTGGAGGAAGAGCGGCGCTTAACAGGGTTTTATTGTCGCTTACAAACTCACAGAGGACAAAAGGAGACATAACTAAGTGACGGACCCTTATAAGGTGCTGGGTATTTCCCAAAGCGCTACGGATGATGAGGTAAAGAAGGCATACAGGAAGCTGGCAAAAAAATATCACCCCGACAGTTATGCAAACAACCCTCTATCCGATTTGGCGGCAGAAAAAATGAAGGAAATTAACGAGGCATATGATACCATTATGCGGCAACGCTCCTCCGGAGGTACGGGCAATGGCTCGGATTTTTACAGCGGTAATTATAACGCAGGAGGGAACACCGCATTTTCTCGTATTAGGCAGCTAATCGCAAGCCGCAGAGCTGCGGAGGCGGAGGTGCTGCTTAATCGTATCGCAGAGAAGGAACGGGGTGCCGAGTGGCATTTTCTTATGGGACATGTATTATATCAGAAGGGCTGGCTTCAGGACGCCCGTCGGGAAATGGAAGCCGCCTGTAAGCTTGACCCATATAACGCCGAGTATCGCGCCGCTCTTGACCGCATGAATATGGGATCCTCCTACAGTCCGTATGCACGCACAACCCAGACAAGCGGCTGTAACGGCTGCCAGATATGCTCCGGTCTTTTGTGCGCAGATTGCTGCTGCGAATGCATGGGCGGGGATTTGATCAGATGCTGTTAGCAAAACAGCGCAAGTTTTCTCAGAATAAGGGGGCGTTTTTATAAAAGCAATAAAGGCGCACAAAAAGCTTGCCCTCTCCGGAATGCTGTGTTCTCTGTCCGTGCTAATATTGTTTGTGGGCTCGCTGTTTCAAACGCTTGACCTGTCCGCTGCGGCGGCTGCGGGGTTGACCGTGATTTTTGCGATGATTGAGCTGGGTAAAAAGCATGCTTTTTTAATATATGCAGCAAGCTCCCTGCTTGCGTTGGTGCTGCTCCCGAATAAATCACCCGCGGTGATATTTGCGGCTTTTGCGGGGCTTTATCCTATAATTAAAGCATATTTGCAGAGGATAAGAATAAGGTCTCTTATAATTATCTGCAAGCTAATCCTTTTTAATATCTTCTTTACGGTTATTATTGTAATCGGAAGGTATCTTCTGGGGCTTACCGAGGATTTTTATCTTATAGGGTTTGACATTATCGGGGGTGCGGTTTATCTTTTGGGCAACGCTGTATTTTTTATCTATGACTACGCACTTGACAGGCTCGTGGCTCTTTATACCGTAAAATTAAAACGAATATTTGACAATAATTTCAAAGTTTGATAAAATATAAATCAAATAAGAATTTCAGACTCGCTATTGAAAGGAACAGCTATAAATATGATTAAAAGCATGACCGGCTTCGGGCGATACAAAGAGGCCTCGGACGGAAGAGATATACTATGTGAAATTAAGTCGGTAAACAGCCGTTATTCGGACACGAATATCAAGATTACAAGGCTTTTTTCTCCGCTGGAGGACAAGGTCAGACAGCTTGCCTCGGGTTTTATTACAAGAGGTAAGCTGGATATATATATTTCTATCGAGAGCATAACGGGGGAGAAAACAAGCCTTTCCGTTAACAAGGAATTCCTGGACAGCTATATAAAAGCGCTTAATGATATAAAATCGGAGTATAATACAAAGGATGATATAACCCTTGCTATGATTGCGGCAAAGAACGATGTTTTTGTGGTTCGCAAGGTGGACGAGGATTTGGAGACTGTGTGGCAATCGGTTGAGCCGGTTGTAAGGGAAGCGTTCCGTCAGTTCCTTGAGATGCGGATAAGAGAGGGCACAAAGCTGCAAAAGGACATACTTAAGAACCTAACCGAGCTGGAGAGGTTGACCGCCAAAATCACGGAGCGGGCTCCCGAATCCGTGCTGGAGAGCAATCGGCGAATTAAGGAACGCATAGGCGAGCTCCTGGCAGGGGTTGAGGTTGACGAGGCAAGGCTGCTGACCGAGTGTGCGATTTTTGCGGACAAAGCCGATATAAACGAGGAGCTGGCAAGGCTGGAGAGTCACTTTTCCCAGTTCAGGGAGGTTCTCACAGAGGAAAATGCAGTGGGCAGGAAGCTGGATTTCCTGGTGCAGGAGCTTAACAGGGAGATAAACACAATAGGCTCAAAGGCAAACGATGGTGAAATCGCCAAGTGGGTTATAGATGCAAAATGCGCAATCGAGCGCATAAGAGAGCAGATACAGAATATAGAGTAGAGGTTTTTTGGATGAAACTGATAGATATAGGCTACGGAAATATGGTATCGGCAGGTCGGGTGGTAGCTGTGGCGAGTCCGGAATCCCTTCCGGTACGAAGGCTTATTCAGGACGCAAAGAATATAGGCAGGGTTATTGATGTGAGCTGCGGAAAAAAGACAAGGGCGGTGCTAATAACGGACAGCGAGCATATTATTCTGTCCGCAGAAACGCCGCAGGTTCTTGAGGAGAGGTTTAACGGTAATGGCAACGGAGACTAAAAAAGGCAGGCTCATCGTTGTTTCCGGCTCAAGCGGCAGCGGAAAAGGGACGGTGCTGGGTGAGCTTCTCAAGCTGAGCGAAAGGTTCTGCTATTCGGTTTCCGCCACAACAAGAGCGCCCAGAGAGGGCGAGCAGGACGGCGTTAATTATTTTTTTGTGGATAGAGAGCGTTTCCTTCGGATGGTGGAGAACAATCAAATGCTGGAGCACGCAGAGTATTGCGGGAATCTTTACGGAACACCAAAGGAATTTGTCTGCTCAAAGCTTGAGGAAGGCATAAATGTATTGCTTGAGATAGAGGTTCAGGGCGCAATGCAGATAAAGGAGAAGTTCCCCGAGTCTGTTTTGATTTTTATCACGCCGCCTGATTTTCATTCCTTAAGGAAAAGGCTGTATGAGCGGGCAACCGAGAGCAGCGAGGTTATCCGTAAAAGGCTGGAAACCGCTTTGACCGAAATAAAAGCGGCTGTAAACTACGACTATATAATTCTTAACAGGGACAACAAGGCTCACGAAGCCGCACGGGATATCTTAGCAATTTCCGAGGGCGAATATAAAAGCGGTATTGATGCGGAAGTCTTTATTAAGAATTTTATATAAATGCACCTATCAGTCATATAATAAAAGGAGAATGGGAAAATGCTGTATCCATCATTGGAGAATCTTACAAACGAGAATGTAAACCGTTACAGGCTGGTCATCGCAACCGCAAAATGCGCCCGTTATGTAACCCAAAAGGCAAACGAGGCAAGGGATATTGCGGAGCAGCGAAAGGAAATTGACAGGTTCAGCAAGGACACAAAAACAGAAATGTCCGCAGATGCCGCAAACGATAAAGCGGTTTCGGTCGCCATACAAAAAATCTCCTCCGGTGAGTTTAAGATTGTATAAAAAATACCATGGAGAAAATATACGCCGCCGTCTATATACTTGATATACCATACCGGATAGACCGGCGGTATGTTTATTTTCTTCCGCTCGAGATTCGCAGCTCGGTAAGCAAGGGGACGCTATGCGTGGTTCCGTTCGGCAACGCAAACAAGCCCAAGAGTGCTGTGGTGGTTAATTTTTCAGAGACCTGTGATTACAGAGCGATAAAACCGGTCAGTGGGATTATGGATTATCCTATTCATATTCCGGAGGAGCTGGTGGATTTGTGCGTTTTTATGAAGGAGCGTTTTTTTTGCACCTTCGGCAACGCTATGAAGACCGTTCTTCCTCCCGGAATAAACGTAGGCACCGCTACCTTCTATACAAATGCGGTTGAGGAGCTGCCCGATGGATATAACACGGTGTCCGAGGTTCTTTTCAGGTTTATAAAGAGCAAAAAAAAGGCGTTTGAGAAGGATATTTTTTCGGAGTACGGAAGGGAGACCGAGAAGCTGCTTCTCTCACTTGTAAAGGACGGAATTATTGAGAAGCACAGCGAGGTTACCGAGCATATTAATCAAAAAAAGATAAAGCTGGTCAGGCTGACCGTGGATAATGAGCAGGCAGAGCAGCTACTCGAAGCAACGGGCAAGCTAACTCCAAAGCAAAAAGAGCTGATAAGCCTTCTGTTGAATTATCCGAAAATAAGCGTGGGTGAAATAGAGGAGATAAGCGGAATATCCGCATCCGTCGTATCCGCACTGGTGAAGAAGGGGATTTGCGAGAAGTATGAGGACCGTATAGAACGCACACCGTACGAAAACGCCGAGTCGGAGGATTTTCTACAGGGAGAGAGCATAAAAAGCCCATTGTCGGATGAGCAGACCGAGGCGGTGAATACCCTTAACGAGCTTATGATGTGTCCCGAGCCAAGAGCGGCGCTGCTGTTCGGCGTTACAGGCAGCGGAAAAACAAGGGTGATAATCGAAGCGGTAAAAAAAGCGGTATCCTTGGGAAAAACAGCGATTGTTCTTATTCCGGAAATCGGGCTTACCTCACAAGCCCTATCGGTATATAGAGCCCAATTCGGCGAAAAATTAGCGGTTGTTCATTCAATGCTGTCTGTCGGAGAACGTATAGATACATACAGACGCATAACGGACGGGCATATAAATGTTGTTATCGGTACCAGAAGCGCGGTTTTTGCACCCTTATCGAATATCGGTGTAATAATTATGGACGAGGAGCAGGAGAGCACCTACAAGTCCGACCTTACACCTAGGTATCATACCCGTGATATAGTCCGTTTCCGTTGTAAGGTGAATAAATGCCTGATGGTTTTGGCATCCGCTACCCCTTCCATTGAGAGCTTTTATAAAGCAAAAAACGGCATTTATACGCTGATAAGGTTAACCGGTCGTTTCGGCGGCGTACAGCTGCCGGAGGTCCTGATAGAGGATTTGCGAAGTGACGAAAAGGTCTTTCCCGACAAATTAATTGGGAGTCGTCTTGAGGCGGAGACCAGTGCAAATACAGAGAACAAAGAACAAACAATAATGTTCGTGAACCGCAGGGGTTATAACTCCTATCTTTCCTGTCGCAGCTGCGGTGCGGTTTACACCTGTCCGAACTGCTCGGTATCCCTTACATATCATGCCTACAGCGGTACGGAGAGAAGAGGGGAGCGGCTGAGCTGCCATTACTGCGGATATGTATGCGAGCCTCACAGGGTTTGCCCTGAATGCGGGGGGGAGCATATCGGTTTTTTCGGCTTTGGTACGCAAAAGTTACAGGACGAGATTATAGAACGGTTCCCCGATGTTAAATTCATTCGCATGGACACGGACACCACCTCCGCTCGATATTCCCACGACAAAATGCTTGCCTCCTTCGGAGAGGGGGAGGCGGATATTCTGTTCGGCACCCAGATGGTCGCAAAGGGGCTTGATTTTCCGAATGTAAGCTTGGTTGGTGTTATTTCGGTGGACACCCTGCTGTATATGAATGACTTCCGTGCGGGTGAGCGTACGTTCTCGTTGATCACTCAGCTCGTGGGCAGAGCGGGCAGAGCAAAAAAGCGGGGCAGAGCGGTGCTTCAGACCTATAATCCCGATAACGAGATTCTTACGCTGGCGGCGGAGCAGAATTATGAGAGGTTTTATGAGAGTGAGATACTCATCCGCAGAGCGGTTCTGTTCCCCCCTTTTTGCTCCATTGCGGTGTTCGGAATTTCGGGGGAGAACGAGAATGCGGTTTGGGAATATGCAAAGCAGCTTTCCGCATCGCTTGACGAGACCCACCGAAAAACACATTCCGGAGTAAGGCTGATAAAGTTCGGACCGTTCAAGGACGGTATATATAAAATAGGCGGGCGTTACAGACACCGCATAATCATAAAATATGGAGACAATGCGGCGGCAAGAGCATATTTTAATGAGGTATATTCGAAGTTGCTCGCACTTCTTCCACCCGCAATAAAGCTTGAGCTGGACATAAACCCCTCTATTGTATAATGAGCGGTAACACTATAAACAGTAAAAACAAAAGGTGAGATTATGGCGATACTCAATATAATTGAAGAAGGGGACGACACGCTGCGGAAGAAATGCCGCTTTGTGGAAAGAATAGACGACAGGATTATAAGATTACTGGACGACATGAGGGAAACAATGCTAATTGCCGGAGGAATAGGGCTTGCAGCACCGCAGGTGGGCGTTCTGCGTCGGGTTGCCATTGTGGATAACGGCGAGAGGATTATAGAGCTTATCAACCCGGAAATCATTGAGGAAGAGGGAGTTCAGGAGGGGAACGAGGCCTGCCTTTCTGTTCCCGGAAGGTATGGTATTGTAAAAAGACCGATGAAGGTGAGGGTAAGAGCCATGGACAGGGACGGAAAGGAATTTACGGTGTCGGGAGAGGAGCTTATCGCAAGAGCCTATTGCCATGAGCTGAATCATCTGGACGGAATTCTTTACACGGATTTGGCGAGCGAGGTTTTTTCGACAGAATCGGAAGATTAGAATAAAGAGGTCAGTGATGAAGATAGTGTTTATGGGTACTCCCGCCTTTGCTTCGGCGGCTCTGGAAGCTCTGATTGAGGACGGTCAGGAGATAGTTCTTGTTCTTTCACAGCCGGACAAGCCAAAGGGAAGGGGATACCGTCTGGAGCCGAGTGAGGTTAAAAAAACTGCCGCTAAACACGGAATAGAGGTTATTACGCCGACTACACTAAAGGACGAGGCTGTAATAAACCGGCTTAGGAGTGTCGGAGCGGATTTGTTTATAGTAGCCGCATACGGGAAGATTCTGACCAAGGCGGTGCTTGATATACCGCCGCTGGGCTGTGTCAACATACACGCATCCCTGCTGCCCAGATTGCGTGGAGCGGCTCCGATTAACCGTGCGATTATGGAGGGGTACAGCAAGGGCGGAATTACCATTATGTATATGGACGAGGGAATTGATACCGGAGATATTATTCTGCAGAGAGAGCTGGATATTACGCCGGATATGACGGCGGGAGAGTACCACGACAAAATGGCACTTTTAGGCGGTAAAGCTATAACCGATTTTATGCGGCTTGCCGAGAGCGGCAATATCCCGAGATGCGTTCAGGACGACAAGCAGGCGACATATGCCAAGAAGATAGAAAAGGACGAATGTCTTGTCAGCTTTGAGCAAACCGCCGAGCAGACGGTCAACAAAATCCGGGGGCTAAATCCCAGTCCCTGTGCTTTTTGCTTTTTATGCGGCAGACGCATTAAGATTATGAGAGCTGTGGCGGGGAACGGGAGCGGCAAGCCCGGCACCATACTCTCGGCGGGGAGAAGCGGAATAGAGGTAGCCTGCTCGGAGGGCAGCGTTTTTATAACCGAGCTGTGTGCCGAGGGCAAAGGCAGGGTTACCGCTGAGGAATATCTCAGAGGAAACAAAGCAGAGGTTGGGGAGTGCTTTAATGATTGAAAAAAAGACCGGAACAAGGCAGGCCTGCTTTAACCTGCTAAAACGAATGCAAAAGAAAAAGGCTTATTCCAATATCCTGATGAGCAACCTTAAGGAGAAATACGGCTTTAATCAGGTCGAGCGGCGTTTTTTTAAGTCGCTGGTTCTGGGCGTACTCGAAAGACAGCTCCTTTTGGACTATGTCTTATCCTTTTTTATAAGCAAAAAGCCGGACATGGATACACAAATCTTACTTAGAATGGGGTTGCAGCAGCAGCTCTTTATGGAGGTTCCTCCCAGCGCTGCCTGCAACGAAACGGTCAAGGTCGCAAAAACAGAGCTGGACAAGAGCAGAGCGGGATTTATAAATGCGGTGCTGCGTAATATAGGTCGAAGCACCGAGAAGGTAAACGCCGCCATTGAGGGTGCTCCTCCCAACATAAAGCACTCCATAAGTGATAGTATTTATGAGCTTTTATACGAACAGTACAGAGAAAAGACCGATAGGATATTATCCTCCTTTTTGGTAAGAAAACAGCTGTTTCTGCGGGTTAATACGCTGAGAACAGCAACCGCCGAGCTGGTACAGGGGCTGGAGAGACACGGCGTGGAGGCGGAGTTTCTGTCCGAAGCCACCGTTTCGGTAGGTAAGGGCAGCAGCTATGTGCTTGAAAGGCTAAGCAGAGGGGAGTATTATGTTCAGGGGCTGGGCTCCCAAAAGGCGGTCGCAATGCTTGAGGCACAGGAGGGACAAACCGTAATCGATGTATGTGCCTGTCCGGGCGGAAAGAGCTTCGGAGCGGCGATTGATATGAGAAACAAGGGCAGGGTAATAAGCCTTGATATACACGAGAGCAAGCTCGGTCTTGTGGAAAGGTATGCAGAGCTGCTCGGAATAAAAATAATTACCGTCCGTCATTTCGACAGCAGACAGGTCATTGAGGAGCTGACCGGAATCGCTGACAGGGTTATATGCGATGTACCCTGCTCCGGCTTGGGAGTAATTGCGGCAAAGCCGGAAATCAGATACAAATCGGCGGAGCGGTTCGCAGAGCTAATTGATACGCAAAAGCGAATATTATCATCTTCCTCCAAATATCTTAATAAGGGCGGAGTACTCATATATTCCACCTGTACTATTAACAGGAACGAGAACGAGGCTGTCGTAGCTGATTTTATAGAGAAAAACAGCGATTTTTGTCTTGAGTACGAGAGAACCTTTTTCCCGTATGAGGAAGTCGGAGAGGGCTTTTATATAGCCAAAATTATTAGAAATCAGGCTTAGGCATCAATAGGGGAGAGTTTGTTATGAAGTTTTCGGAGATGAAGTACGAGAGATATGACCTGGAAAAATACAGGGCATTGTACAAAAGGCTTGCCGAGCAGGCAAGGGATGCTAAGAACGCACAGCAGCTCTTTGAGCTTATCGACGAGCACGAAAAGGCTTATTCCTATATTATGACCATGGGAACATTGGCGCATATAAGGCATACTATTGACACAACAGATAAGTTTTATGAGAAAGAAAACAGGTTCAGGGACGAGAGCATGCCCCTTTTGCAGGAGGCATTACTATGCTTTTTCGGGATGCTTATCAGCTCTCCGTTCAGACCGGTGCTTGAGGAAAAATACGGCGGTTTAATCTTTAAAAACATTGAGCTGGAAATGAAGTGCTTCTCCGCCGAAATTGTCCCCCTTCTTCAAAAGGAGAACGCGCTGGTTTCCGCATATCAGAAGCTCACAGCCTCCGCCCAGATAGAGTTTGACGGCAAAACATTGACAGTATCGCAAATGGCACCGTATGCGATTGACAAGGACAGAAG
>CAZGJQ010000066.1:2507-10772 GCA_964525815.1 uncultured Oscillospiraceae bacterium | reverse complement strand
TTTTCTTTATGCCTATTCGGTGGTGAGTTTATTAATTCTTTCACGCTATTCCTCCATACAGGAGCAGCTTGACGAGCTTTTTGACAATCTGGTAAAGGTCAGAGCCTTGATAGCAAAAACGCTTGGTTATGAGAGCTTTACCGAGCTGGGATATATGAGGATGGTAAGAAACTGCTATACTCCGGAGGATGTAGCCGAATACAGAAAGCAGGTTGTGGAGGATATTGTCCCCATAGTTATGAGCCTTAAGGAAAGACAGTCCGAGCGTATCGGTATTCCGGATATGAAGTTCTATGACGACGGCTTCACATATAGGGAGGGTAACCCTAAGCCCAAGGGAACACCGGAGGATATTTTTGCGGCGGGTAAGCAAATGTATACTGAGATGAGCGACAAGACCGCTGAGTTTATTAATTTTATGTACAAAAACGAGCTGCTTGACTGCCTTGCCAAAAAGGGGAAGGCTAACGGCGGGTATTGCACCTTTATCCATGAATACAAGTCGCCGTTTATATTCAGCAATTTCAACGGAACGAGCGGGGATGTGGATGTGCTTACACATGAGGCGGGTCATGCCTTTGCCGCTTATCTTGCACGGAATTTTGAAATAGCGGAGCAGATGACACCTACCTTAGAGGCGTGCGAGGTACACTCGATGTCCATGGAGTTCTTTGCCTGGAAATGGCTTGAGCTTTTTTACGGTGAGGATGCACCCCGTGCAAGGTTTGCTCATCTTGAAGGCAGTCTTACCTTCATACCGTATGGCACAATGGTGGATCATTTTCAGCATATTATTTATGATAATCCGCAGCTTACCCCCGCACAGCGGCATGAGGAATGGCAGCGGCTCGAAAAAATTTACAGACCGTATATGGATTTTGAGGACATTCCCTTTTACAATGAGGGAAGATTATGGCAGCGGCAGCTTCATATTTATCATTATCCTTTTTACTATATCGATTATTGCCTTGCGCAGACCGTTGCGCTGCAATACTGGGCTATGGCACAGGAGGACTACGAGGGTGCATTCAAAAAGTATATGGACTTCGTATCACTGGGCGGCAGGCATACCTTCGTCGAGCTTTGTGAAAAGGGTGGGGTAATTCCACCGTTTTGCCACGGCTCCTTAAAGAAAATAGCGGGTGCGGCAAAGGAATGGCTGGATAAGCATTAAAAAACCCGTTCGGAATGTATCGGAGACAGGATTTATGATTGACATATTAAGCCTTTATCCGCATGAAATAGAGGAGCTGGTAGTCTCGCTGGGGGAGCAGAGCTTCCGCTCAAAGCAGCTGTTCTCCTGGCTCTATAAGAGAGCGGATGAATTTGCGGAGATGAAAAATCTCCCCAAGAAGCTTATCGCTCAGCTTGATAAAGCAGCGGAGATTAAGCATCTTCGGACAGAAAAAAGGCTGGTTTCCGCCGTTGACGGTACTGTAAAGTATCTTTTTTCGCTTGATGACGGTGAGAGGATAGAAAGTGTTTTTATGCGCTATAAGCACGGGAACACCATTTGCATTTCCACGCAGGCGGGCTGCAGGATGGGCTGCTCCTTCTGCGCTTCCACAAAGAACGGGTTAAAGCGAAATCTGCTCTCGAGTGAAATGCTGCTGCAAATCATGGCAACACAGCGGGATTTGGACGAAAAAATATCCAATATTGTACTGATGGGAATCGGAGAGCCTCTTGATAATTACGACAATGTAATCAGGTTTTTGCGCCTGGTAAACCAAAAGGACGGAATGAATATAGGGATGAGGCATATCTCGCTATCCACCTGCGGACTGGTGGATAGGATTGACAGATTGGCGCAGGAGGGATTGCCGCTTACCTTGTCCGTTTCTCTGCATGCCGCAGATGATGCTGTTCGCAGGGAGCTTATGCCGATTGCAAGCCGATGGTCTGTCGCACAGCTTCTCGCCGCCTGTGAGCGGTTTATTAAAAAAACCAATCGCCGAATTTCCTTTGAATATGCGCTTATTTCGGGAGTTAACGACAGTGTTAGGGATGCAGAGAAGCTCGGACGGATGTTATCGGGGATGCTATGCCACCTGAATTTAATACCGGTTAACCCGATTATTGAAAAAAATCTCAAAAAAAGTGAAAAAAAAGCCATAGAACTATTTACACGGACCATAGAAAAATATAGAATAAGCGTAACGGTACGCCGCAGGCTTGGAAGCGACATAAACGCTTCCTGCGGTCAGCTCAGAGCCGGTCACAGCAGTTAATCTTTGACTTGCAAGGGGAGTGGACACTTGAAATACAGCGGAAAAACCGATATAGGTCAAAAAAGGAAGAATAATCAGGACAGCTACACGGTGGTTTGCAGAGACGGCTTTATCAGTGCGGTTGTCTGTGACGGCATGGGCGGTGCAAAGGGCGGGAATGTTGCGAGCAGGCTTGCAGTCAAAGCATATACCCAGACCATAAAAACAGCCTTGGCAAAGGCTTCCTTTGAAACGCTCACAGCTCCGGAGGCAAAGCTGATTCTGGAAAGTGCTGTCAAAAAATCCAATTCGGTCGTTTTTGAAGCGGCGAACTATGACATGGACCTTGAGGGCATGGGAACCACACTGGTATCTGCTCTGATATGCAAGAATAAGGTATATGTGGCGAACGTGGGAGATAGCCGTCTTTACACCTATCGAGACAGCAGACTGAAGCAAATCACCAACGACCATTCCTTCGTTCAATATTTGCTGGATAAGGGAAGCATAACTCATGAGGAAGCAAAGACGCATCCGAACCGCAACATAATCCTGCGAGCACTCGGTGTCAATGAGAGTGTCGAGCCGGATATATTTGAGATAAGCCAAAGCGATTATGAGATTTTACTCCTGTGCAGCGACGGGCTGACCTCTCATCTTACCGATGAGGAAATAACCGAATTAATCAAAGACGAGCCCGATAAAAAAAGGTCATTGAGAAAGAAGACCGAATCTCTGGTTCAAAAGGCAAACAGCAAGGGCGGTGCGGATAATATTACGGTGGTTCTGCTTAAGAAGGAGCCCGATTAAACATAGATTACTCACTAAAACATAAATATTACGAAAGCATGGTAGGTAAGTACGATGTATAAATATGAGAATTTTATAGGAAAGGTTCTTGACGGAAGATACAAGATACTTGAGCTTGTGGGACTGGGCGGAATGGCGTTTGTTCTAAAGGCTGAGGACCTTGTCATGAACCGTATTGTCGCCATAAAAATCTTAAACGATGAATACAACGGAAACGAACAGGCTGAGACAAGGTTCATTAACGAATCCAAGGCTGTCGCCATGTTGTCCAACAAAAACATAGTAAGCGTGTATGATGTAGCCATTTATCCCGATATGAAGTACATCGTTATGGAGTTTCTTGACGGTATAACCCTGCGGGAGTACCTTGACAATAAGGGTGCGCTGCCCTGGAAAGAGGCATGCGTGTATATTCTTCAGATTCTCCGTGCCCTCGAGCATGCGCACAGTAAGGGGGTCATTCATAGAGATATAAAGCCGCAGAATGTTATTTTGCAAAAAAACGGAGAGATAAAGGTCACCGATTTCGGGATAGCAAAGCTGCCAAATACGCCCTCTCTTACACTTACCGAAAAAGCAATAGGAACGGTGTATTACATTAGTCCTGAGCAGGCAAGCGGCAAGGAAACCGACTTCTTCTCGGACATTTATTCGGTTGGAATAATGCTCTATGAGTCCGTAACGGGTAGACTTCCGTTTACGGCGGACAGCCCGCTTTCCATTGCGATGATGCAGGTGGGGGAGAAGCCCAAGCACCCCAAGGAGCATGTAGAGACGCTTCCGGAGGGTGTATGCCAAATAATTATGAAGGCAATGGAGAAGGAGCCGCAGAATCGCTTTTCCTCCGCTCATTCCATGCTAAAGGCGATAGAATGGGTTCTGCGTAATCCCGATGTGGTTTTTTTACTTAACGCAGATACCGAGAGCGAAAAAATCGAGAACCCCTCCGCCGTTTCCATCGATATGATTGATACGGGTGAGATACAGGATTACGGCGAGAGCGAAATAGCTGAGGTTCTTGGCAGCGACCAAAAAAAGACACAAAAAAAGGCAAAAAGCAAAAGGAAAAATAAAGAAGAAAAAAAGACAAAAGAGGCAAAACGCAGTCGTTCTTTGTTCCCAATAATAGCGGGGGTTGCAATTCCTTTTCTTATTGTAGCTATGGTTTTAGGTGCTGTTTTCCTTGTGAGATTCATACAAAGCGTATTTCCGGGAGGCGATACACCGAGTGCAACCTTTCCCAACATTGTCGGACAGAGCTGGGATTCGCAGCTTGAGGCCAGGCTTGCCAACGGAGATTACGGTGCACGGTTCAAGGTGAGCAAGGTAAATTATGCGGAAAACGAGGATTACAGCTCCGGACAAATCATATCTCAGGAACCTTCGGCGGGAAGCGAAAGAAAGCAGACGGACAGCAGCGGCAAATACTATTATTTCGATGAGATAACCGTATGCAGTAACCTTGAGGATGTTTTAGTCCCCAATGTAGCATATTATTCGAGAACACAGGCTCAAATTATCTTAGAAGGCAGCAAATACAGGCTGAATGTACAGACCGTAGTCGAAAGTAATTACGATTATTACGACGGGCAGGTTATAAGAACCGAGCCCTCCGAGGGTAGTGTAATCAGAGCGGGCGATACCGTAACGCTTGTGATTTGCAGCCGTGCGGAATCTCAGATGACCGACTCAATGCCGGATCTTGTGGGACTCACTAAGCAGCAGGCGGAAAGCTTTATTCAGTATACTCTGTATGACTATACCTTTGAGCTGATTGAAAGCATTAACGGTACAAACAAGGTCATTTCTCAGAGCATTGCTCCCAATGAGGTGCATCCGCGCTCAACACCGGTTACCATAACCGTATCGGTTAAGACCGAAGGGCTTGAAATGCCAAACCTTTTGGGTAAGACTTATTCGGAGATAGTTTCCCTTATTGCGGATATGGGGCTTATGATTGACGACTACAGTATGTTTTATATAATATCCGGCGATACAACACCAAGAACGCAGATCTTTGAGCGTTCATACAATGATGCAATTTCGGAGCTTATAAGATTGGGCTATGAATATTCGCCGGACAGTCCGGATGCAATTGCGGTATACCAGAGCATACCAGAGGGAACGGTAATACGAGGAGAGGATGAGATATCCCTTATTTTCGGAGTTGAGCTTGCGGAATGAATGAGGATTTTTTAACCGGAAAGGTTTTAAAGGGACTGGGTGGCTTATATACGGTCCAAGCGCAGAGACATGAATATCAATGCAGAGCCGCAAGCAGGATTCGTAAAGAGGATGGAATAAAGCTGCTCGCCGGAGATAATGTGGTTTTTACAGACAATAAGGACGGTAGCGGATTTATAACCCGTGTTCTGGAGCGAAAAAACAGCTTTAGACGACCTGCGGTTGCAAATGTGGATATGCTGGCGATTATTGTTTCTACGGATGAGCCAAAGCCTGATGCGTTTACCGTAGATAAGCTTAGTGTGTTAGCGGTAAAAGCGGACGCAGAGGTGTATATCATAATTACAAAGACGGACATAGAAGAACCGGATGTATTACTGAGCATATATCAAAAAACACCGTTTTTGCTGTCGGCAACGGATATTGAGAACGATAAAAGCATATCGGAAATAAAAGATAGACTAAGCGGCAGGATAACCGTCTTTACGGGAGTATCGGGAGCGGGGAAGTCCACCTTGATAAACCGCTTATATTCCGATTTGAACGCACAGACCGGCGAGCTTTCCG
Organism: uncultured Oscillospiraceae bacterium; assembly: GCA_964525815.1. GTDB lineage: Bacteria > Bacillota > Clostridia > Oscillospirales > CAG-382 > UBA1049. The sequence continues at coordinate 5,001 of CAZGJQ010000066.1, read as the reverse complement.
AGAAGATAAAGCGGGGTAAGAACACAACACGGGTTACCGAGCTGTTTTCTCTCAGAGACGGGACGTATATCGCCGATACACCCGGTTTTGGTTTTTTGGAGCTTGAGCAAAACGGAGAAATTGTGCAGGATAACCTTGTGGAGTGCTTTCCTGATTTTATGCCCTTTATAGGGCATTGCAGGTATACAAAATGCACTCATACCAAGGAGGAGGGCTGTGCAGTAATACAAGCAGCGCAGAGCGGCGGTATTGCATGGAGCCGCCATGAGAGTTATATAAGGCTTTATGAGGAAATAAGGGACAAAGCGCCCTATTGATACAGAGCGAGCAGGTGCAAAAAAGGGGAGAGTGGAGTTATGTTTATCGGTTTTTATAATTTAGCGAATACAGTTACCTTATTAGGACTTGCATCGTCTGTGATGGCGATGTTTTGTGCCATTCAGCAGGAGCATGAATTAGCGATTGTCATGCTTCTATTCGCAGGCCTGTGCGATTTGTTTGACGGAAGAATAGCCAGAGGCTCAAGCACCCGAATCCGAAGAGAAAAAATCTACGGCATACAGATTGACAGTCTTGCTGATATTGTCTCATTCGGAGTAGCTCCCGCATTTATTGTCTATAATATGGGGTTCGACAGAGTAACGGATTTGTTATTATACTTATTTTTTATAATTTGCGGTGCGACAAGGCTTGCCTATTTCAATACACAGGCGTTGTCCGAAACCAAGGATTTGAATATGAAGCATTATACCGGAATCCCCATTCCCTTTAGCTGCGTGATGCTTCCCCCTCTTGTGCTTATCGCAACCTTTTTAAAGGAGCCTGCGGTGACAGCCTGGATATTCAGAGTGTTTTTCTTCCTGGTTGGGACCGCATACATTCTGAGAATCAGGATAAAAAAGGCGGGAATGAGGTTTTCCCTTGTGGTTATGGGCTTTGAGGTGCTTTGCGTTGTGCTGCTTATAATACGAGGAATTCCCGACCTGCTAACTACTATTACATAAATTGTTTTTTGTAACAAGCGGCAGGTTAGGCATATGCTTATCCTGTCGTTTAGCATGTTCCCGGGTAAACAGCGAAAGGAGGCTTTACGCAATAGCTATGGAGCAAATACCGCTTATAATAAACTCCTTCCTTGCGTATAAGGAAACAATACAGAATTGTTCTCCTCTGACGGTAAAGGAGTATTACAACGATCTGCGAACCTTTTTCCGTTATATAATAGCATCCCGTAACGGCAAAGACCTGACCGAGCTGGAGAGAATAGATACCTCTCAGGTGGACGAATCTCTTGCGGGCTCGGTAACTGCGGACGAGGTGTATTCCTTTTTATTGTTTTTATCAAAGGAAAAGCACAACAAGGCATCGGCAAGAGCTCGTAAGCTCTCCGCTATAAAGGCGTTTTATAAATACCATACCAAAAAATCCAAAAAGCTGAACGAGAACCCCACCAAGGACATTGACAGTCCCGCCGTTAAGCAAGCTCTTCCGAAATACCTTTCGCTCGAGGAGAGCCTTAGGCTGCTGGATAGCGTGGATAAGAGCAACAGGACTTATGAACGGGATTATTGTATAATTACCCTGTTCCTTAACTGCGGAATGCGGTTGTCCGAGCTTGTGGGAATAAACCTTACGGATATAAGCGATGATATGAGCAAGCTGGTGGTTACAGGAAAAGGCAGTAAAATGCGTAATATCTACCTTAACTCGGCGTGCAGAGACGCTTTGCAAGCGTATTTAAAGGTCAGAGCAAAAGCAGCTATGGAAAAGGGCAGACCGATACTGGATAAAAACGCTTTATTTCTGAGCGGTAAGAATCGCAGAATATCCAATAAAACGGTACAGTGGCTTATAAAAAAGCAGCTCGCGGAGAGCGGGCTGGCAGGGAAGGGGTACTCGGTACACAAGCTACGGCATACTGCGGCAACATTAATGTATAACAGCGGCAATGTGGATGTAAGAGCGCTCAAGGATATTCTCGGGCATGAGCAGCTGAACACAACTCAGATATATACCCATGTTTCGGACAAGAAGCTTGAGGAAGCGATGGAATCAAACCCTCTCGCAAAGAAAAAGCAGTAGAAAGGGTTACAGGAATGCTGGAAAAAACCTACAGAATAAGCAGTTACGACGTGAACCCGAGCGGACTTATTAAAATAAGTGCGCTCCAGAAGTATATGCAGCAGCTTGCAAGGGAGGACTGTAACGGCTGCGGAGCAACCTACGAGGATATGCGTGGAAAGAATATGGTCTTTGTTATTACAAAGCTCGGACTGGAGATATATGAGGATATCCGCTCAGAGGATGTTATAACAGTAAGAACCTATAACAACAGGGTTGAGGGTGTGCATTTTAACCGCGAGTATCAGGTATTCAAGGACGGTAAATTAGCGGCTGCGGCGTCTACCTTTTGGGTGCTCTTAAACTACGAGCAGCGAACGGTACTCCGCCCGAGGGTGTTTGATTATCCTTTAGTTTCATATAATAAAGAAAC
>CAZGJQ010000066.1:0-2497 GCA_964525815.1 uncultured Oscillospiraceae bacterium | reverse complement strand
ATATTCCGAGGAGGCTGTTCGACAAAGACGGAGTCGAATACAATACCGGAGCAAGAAAGGTTATGTTCTCCGACCTTGACGAGAACAACCATCTCAACAATTGTGTTTATTCGGACATTGCTCTGGATATGCTGACCGACGAGCCGGACAGATCCTTTGTGAAAAAGGTGAATATAATCTTTATAAGCGAGGCAGTGCTGGGAGAAGAATTGAATATTTCGATCATTAAGAGCGAAAACTCCTATTATCTAAACGCTTATAACCAAACGGCGGATAAGCCCTGCTTTGAAGCGGAGCTGGTTTTTTAGTTGGCACGCCAATTTTTGCTATTGTAATATTGAGCTTGTTGTTGTATAATGAACTTCCAGAAAGAGGTGAAACGGCTTGGCTGATAAAGCGAACAAAATAATAGCAAAGAACCGAAAGGCCTATCACGATTATTTTGTGGAGGATACCTTTGAAGCGGGGATTGAGCTATGTGGAACCGAGGTCAAGTCGCTGCGAAACGGACAGGTCAACCTCAAGGATTCCTTCTGCCATATAAAAAACGGTCAGCTCATTGCTTACGGAATACATATAAGTCCGTATGAAAAGGGTAATGTTTTTAACAGGGAGCCGGCGAGAGCACGCAAGCTGCTCATGCATAAACAAGAAATAGGCAGGCTCTTTGGTCTTGTCGGACAAAAAGGCTATTCGCTGATTCCGTTATCTCTGTATTTTTCAGGGAAATGGGTTAAGCTGGAGCTTGGTCTCTGCAAGGGTAAAAAGCTGTACGACAAACGGGAAACCGAGGCAAAAAAGACCATGGCAAGGGATGCGGAACGGTTTATATCCGGACGGGATAAATAATTTCGGGATATTTGGAGTAGAATTGTGCCTTCAATAATGATACATTTACTTGCATCCTATAAGATGAATTCCGGGGCTGAGCCGCTTTTTTATATAGGAACCGTCGCACCCGATGCGGTAAAGACAAGAGAAGAAAAGGATATAACTCATTTTCGGGTGTCAAAAGACCGGGAGGTCGATCTGAAGGGTCTGGCGGCGATTACAGAAAGAGACAATGCCTTTGGAGAGGGCGTTTTACTGCATTTATTCCTCGACTGGCTCTGGGATAACGAGTCATTTTGCAGCTTCAGAGAGAACTATACGGGCGAGGACTGGTTCAAAGCATATAGAAGCGAAATAGCAATCGCAAGCTCCTACATATATCATACCAATAGCTGGTGCGAGGATGTTTGGCAGAAAATGCTTGCCTGCCCTAAAGAGAATTACGGAAAAGCACCTGGAGTTTCCGACCAAGAGCTGCGGGAATTCCTGAAACGAAATCACAAGTGGCATATGGATAATTATTCGGGGTATTCTAAGATATACAGTCCGTCCTTCGTGGAGGGGTTTACAGACCGAGCGGTAAAAAAGTATACAATATGGCGCAATTTAAATAAGGGGGCGTAAAGGTTTCGACGGGGATTTTGAACCGGTATAAGCGAGCAGAAGCGCGTATCTTCTATAAAAAACGCAAACAATAATTAAACGCTAACAAAAATTTAGCAGTAGCTGCCTAATTTAGGCGGCCGTCGAACCGGGAAGGACTACGAGCTCGGCTTCGGCGTCACTTAAGTAGTGAACGTGAGCGAACCTAAGCTTTGCGGTTCGCCATGAATTTATGAAGCTACCGAACAATTCTGCTCGCTCTTTGGCGGATATGCGAGGGAATTTTAAGAAAGAGCTACGCTCGTAGAAATTATCGGCAAGAGGTTTTCGGACAGGGGTTCGATTCCCCTCGCCTCCACCAATTTAATCACTGGTCGAACCCCGGTATTTTTCATCTTACCGTATGGATTCGTCCTAATCAGCAGTCAGCAGAGTCAGCAGTAAATCCTATATAATTATATTTTATACGTTTAGAGAGTTTTATTAAATATATTTTCTCTAATCTATTAAAACTTATTTTTATAGCTTTTTACTGCTGATTCTGCTGATTTAGCTCTTAAAGTCTTATGTACTAAGGGTTTTTTAATCAGCAGGCACCTGCTGATACCTGCTGATTGCTGCTGATAGCAAAAGCGCTCAATCTACCCGGCTCATAGCGACTTCACAAATACCGCAAATCAAATTAAGGTCCGCCGTGCTTCTAACTTTTTGTCCGCAAGTAGGGCAAAGATATTTACGCGGCTTTTCTCGTTCAGAGCTTGCCTTTTTAGCGGGCGTAGCTCTCGCGAATTTAATAGTCATATCAAAGCCGCTTGCCGTAAGCTTTGAGGTAAAGGCTTCTGTAGGGCTTGTTATTGAATATCCGATTGCGCGGTCATAATCGATTTTCAGGTCGCGGGATTCCGCTTCCATCTTAAAAGTTTTGTTATGGTAACGGCCTTTTTGGCAAGTGTCCTGAATTTCGTTTACAAGGCAATAAAGATGAACCATTTCATGAAGGACGGTCGCGGCCGTATTTGCCATTGGCCTGTTTATAAATTCAGCTCCAAGATTAATCTCGTAC
>CAZGJQ010000065.1:0-10977 GCA_964525815.1 uncultured Oscillospiraceae bacterium | reverse complement strand
AAACACCCTTATTATTGTGGAGCATGACGAGGAAACCATGCTTTGCTCCGATTATATCGTAGACATCGGCCCGAAAGCGGGTATACACGGTGGCGAGGTAGTTTTTACCGGAACTCCGAAGGAGCTGTTAGCATGTGAAAAATCGATTACCGGACAGTATCTCTCGGGCAGAAAATATATTTCCGTACCGAGTAAACGCAGGAGCGGTAACGGCAGCACTATTAGGGTCATAGGTGCGCAGGAAAACAACCTTAAGAATATTGATGTATCCTTTCCGCTCGGGTGCTTTATTTGCGTAACCGGCGTTTCGGGCTCGGGAAAGAGCTCGCTTGTCAACTCGGTGTTGTATAAGACACTCGGAAGAATGCTGGGCAGAGTCAGTCTAACACCGGGCAAGCATGCCTCGATTGAAGGCAGTGAAAATATAGATAAAATAATAGCCATTGACCAGTCGCCGATAGGAAGGACACCCCGCTCAAACCCCGCAACCTACACCGGATTATTTACGGATATAAGAGGAGTGTTCTCCTCTACGCCGGAGGCAAGAGCGAGAGGCTATAAGGATGGCAGGTTTTCGTTTAATGTAAAGGGCGGACGCTGCGAGGCATGCGAGGGTGACGGCACCATAAAGATAGAAATGCATTTTTTGCCCGATGTTTATGTTACCTGCGACGTCTGCAAGGGAAAGAGATACAACAGGGAAACACTGGAGGTAAGGTATAAGGGCAAGAGCATATATGATGTGCTGGAAATGACCGTGGACGAGGGCAGGAGGTTCTTTGAGAACTATCCTTCCATACACCGCAGGCTAAAGACCCTGTCAGATGTGGGAATGGGTTATATAAAAATCGGTCAGTCCTCAACCACCCTGTCCGGAGGAGAGGCGCAGCGGGTCAAGTTAGCGACCGAGCTCTCCAAGCGTTCCACAGGCAGGACAATGTATATTTTAGATGAGCCCACCACCGGGCTCCACGCCTTTGATGTCGACAAGCTGCGGGAGGTACTGCACCGTCTTGTGGACGCCGGTAACACGGTGGTGGTCATAGAGCATAATTTGGATTTGATAAAAACAGCCGATTATATTATCGATATGGGACCCGAGGGCGGTGACTGCGGAGGTACGGTTATCACAAGCGGAACACCCGAGCAAATTGCAAAAAACAAGCAATCCTATACGGGTCATTACCTAAAAAAGGTGCTGAGAGGGAGTAAGGCGAATTGATTGACGACAAATATGCGTTTTTATTAAAGAATGTAGAAAGACCCGGCAGATATACAGGGGGCGAGCTTAACGAGGTAATAAAGGACAAAAATAGTGTCGACCTTCGCTTTTGCTTTTGCTTTCCGGACACCTATGAGATAGGTATGTCCAATCTCGGAATGAGGATTTTATCCTCTGTTCTTAACAATACCGATTATTGCTGGTGCGAGAGGTGCTTTGCTCCCTGGCCGGATATGGAGCAGCAGCTCAGAGAGAGCAAAACTCCGCTTTATGCACTGGAGAGCGGCGATTCTCTCGGTGAATTTGATATTATTGGCTTTACGTTGCAATACGAGCTTTCATATACAAATGTTCTGAATATGCTGGATTTGGCGGGTATACCTTTTTATGCGTCGGACAGAGGAGAGGATATGCCGCTGGGAAGTTTTCCTGTTATTATAGGAGGGGGTCCCTGCACATATAATCCCGAGCCGATTGCGCCGTTCTTTGATGCCTTCCTTATAGGCGAGGGGGAGGAGGCGGTTCTTGAGTTTACCGCTCTTTATCGCGAATGCAGTCGAAAAGGCACGAAAAAGAGTGAATTCCTGCATAGGGTTGCCTTGCTTGACGGTTTTTATGTACCTTCTCTTTATGATGTTGTTTATAATGATAATGGTACTATTAAAGTGGTTACTCCTAAGTATACCGATGTACCGAAAAAGATAAAAAAGCGCATTATAAAGGAGCTTGACACCGCTTTTTATCCTGTAAAGCCGCTGGTACCGTTTTTGGACATAGTGCATGACAGGGTTATACTTGAGGTGTTCAGGGGCTGCATAAGGGGCTGCCGCTTTTGTCAGGCGGGCATGGTATACCGTCCTTACAGAGAGAAAAGCCCGGAGGTGCTGGACAGATGCGCAATCGAAGCCATAAAAAACAGCGGCTACGGCGAGATATCCTTATCCTCGCTGAGCATAAGCGATTACAGGCAGCTTGACAAGCTTATAGATAGTCTTTTGAGCTGGACTGAAGAAAAGAGGGTTAATCTTTCATTACCCTCTATGCGTATAGACACTTTTTACGAGCAGCTTATGGAAAAGGTGATGAGTGTACGAAAAAGCGGACTGACCTTCGCTCCCGAAGCGGGTACACAGCGGCTGCGGGATGTAATAAATAAGAATATAACCGAGGAAGATATAATGACAGCCTGTGCCAGGGCGTTTGACAGCGGAAGAAACAGTCTTAAGCTGTACTTCATGAACGGACTGCCCACCGAAACCGACGAGGATATAAAGGGAATAGCAAATCTCGCTCAAAGAATAGTAAACGAGTTTTATTCAAAAAAGCGTACCGGCAGGGGAGTGTCGGTAACCATAAGCGTGGCGGGGTTTGTGCCTAAGCCCTTTACCCCTTTTCAGTGGGAGCCGCAGGACAGCATTGAAGAGCTTGAGCGTAAGCAAAGACTGTTAAAGGAATCAATAAAAACCAAAAAAATATCCTACAAATACCACGACGCAAAAATATCCCGCTTGGAGTGTGTTTTTGCCCGTGGAGACAGACGGCTTGCGCCTGCTGTTGCCCGTGCGGTAAAGGATGGACAGCGTTTTGACGGCTGGGATGAGCACTTCGACTATGAAAAATGGATTGCTGTTTTTGAAAAAACGGGTATTGACCCGGATTTTTATGCTAACAGAAGGATGGAGCCGGAGGAGGTTCTGCCTTGGGAGCATATAGATATAGGAGTTAGCAAGCAATTTTTAATCGATGAAGCGGAAAAAGCAAAAAAAGAGCAGACAACTCCGGATTGCAGGAGTATGTGCTCTGGCTGCGGTGCTATGACATTAGGCTGTAATCCAAAAAATGTATAAAGGATTTTGTAATGGAACAGGTAAGAGTGTTTTTTAGAAAAAAAGGCAACCTGAGGTATATATCTCATCTTGACCTGCAAAGAGCAATGTCCAGAGCGCTGCAACGCAGCGGGCTTGATATTGTCTATTCGGAGGGGTATAATCCGCATCCTAAGATAGCCTTTGCGCTCCCTCTCTCCGTTTATATCGAGAGTGAGTATGAGATTATGGACTTTGCTCTTTATAAGGACGAAGCAGAGGATGAAATAATAAAAAGACTGATTTCTGTTATGCCTGAAGGGCTGAATATCTATAAAATAGCTGAACCGAAAGCAAAAATATCCTCCTGCCGTAAGGCAAAATACCGCTTTGAGTTTATTACAAAAAAAAGCTTGGAGGAAATTCAAGATGCTCTGTCCGATAGCATTGTTATAAACAAAAGGTCAAAGTCCGGAGAGAGGCTTACGGAGGTCACTCATTTAATAACGGAAAAGGTTTTTTTTGACAGGGAGGGAGATATTGTGCTTGAGGCAACCCTTGCAGCCGGAGGAGCCGATTATCTAAGCCCCAATTATATAGTGAGTTTTTTAGGAGAAAGCATTGATGATTGCAGAATAACAAGATTGCGTTTATATGGAAAGGACGGGAATTTACTCGAATAATGAAGAATAAAATAACATATTTCTTATAAAAAAACATTGATATACACTAATAGTTTTGGTATAATTAAAAGAAGGTGTTTTCCTAATTGAAAAAAATAATAACATGTATACTTATGTCGCTATTGCTCTTAACCGGTTGTATGTCGGATAGCGATAGCATTTCGGATGAGCAGAGCGAAGCAAGCAGCTATACACATACCGACAGAACGGACCTGAATGAGCAGAGCAGAGAGTCCGACCTATTGAACACGGCAAAGGACTTACTCAGAGCTGACAAGCTCATAACCGAGCTCTTTGTGGAGGGATTACTCACCGAGCTAATCGACACCGGGGAACATAGACCTGCAGAGCTTATCCCAGCTACGGGCTGCGAATACGAGGATTTTCATGTCATAGAGAAGCTGCTTGCCGCAACCTATACGGTTGCGGGGGGAACGATAGAGAAGTATCTTAATTTCCCAAAATACGGGCAAAAATCTATTGCTTCGATAAACGGTAAGACCTATTTTAGCTCTCATTATACAGAGAAGTTTGAGGGAGTTTACATTGACGGAATATGGCTCTCCGACGGAAAGAACGAAAACGAGAAGCTGATTACTGCCGGCGGGTATACAATCCCCATGATTTATGACGGGAGTGTTTGGCTGCTTGAGGACAGCGTATATTTTTTGAGCGAGCAGTCCTGGAAGAAAATCAAACCGGAAAACCTGTTCGGAGACAAGGGAACGGCAAGAACGCTCTCCGGAAGGATACTTGCGGTTCAGATTTATGTATCGGATACAAGGAGCGAGATCTCTGACGAAGAGGTGCTTGAGTTTGACAGCAGAATAAGAGAAGCAACAGAGTTTATAACCGAAGCTGCGTCAACCTATGACACCATACTGCATATAGAGCACAAGCAGCTATTTTATAAATACAAGGGCGCAATAAATTTTTCCGTAAACGACCTGCCTTCCTTTGATTTAGTGCTTGCCGCCACCAGCTATAAAAACCTTGATAAGTATATAAATGACAACTTTGATACGGAGTATTACGATGGCTATTTTGCTGTCTTTTGCATGGACAAACAGGGGGAGAGTTACTCTCATCCATATAAGGATACGGAGGATGAAGAGGGAAGCAGTGTTTTTTTTGCGGAGCGTTGTGCCGTTTTTTCTAACACAACACCTCGGGAAATCGTTGTAAACATTCTTGAGCTTTTCGGCGCCGAAAAGCAGGAGGGTTATTTTGAGGAGCTGCTTAGCAGCTACTGTGAAAACGATATAATGCTGGGAGGCAGCCTTGAGACCTCCGTTTTCTGTGAGCTTACCGCATATCAGACCAGAATATTAAGTAGGCTTGACAAGCAATTTGCCGTTTTCCTTCCTCGGGTAAAGGAACAGGAAGAAAAAAGTGAGATTCAAGGCAGCATTATTGATAACAGCTCGCTGTTAAAATAAATATCCCTTCGGCAGGGATAAAAAAAGGAAGTGGTAGCATTGACTCAGTCGGACGGTAAGCATATTCGTTATAACCGTGTTCTGCTTAAGCTGAGCGGGGAGGCATTAAGTGCTGAGGACAGTAGAATTCTTGACGGGGAGTTCCTCGAGCGGGTAAGCTCCGAGATAAAAAAATGCGTGGATATGGGCGTGCAGTTCGCCATTGTCATAGGAGCGGGTAACATATGGAGAGGCTCAAGACAGGGAGGATTAAAAATAGACAGGGTGCGGGGAGACCACATGGGTATGCTCGCCACGGTCATTAATTCTCTTGCAATGCAGGACTATTTAATTAAAGCGGACGTAAAAACAAGGGTTATGAGCGCTTTTGAGATTTCGCAGGTATGCGAGCCTTATTCCCAGTATAAGGCGCTTGAAGCGCTTGAGAACGGCGAAGCGGTTATTATACCGTGCGGCGTGGGGTATCCGTTCTTTTCCACCGATACAGGAATGATGCTAAGAGCAGCCGAGCTTAGCTGCGAGATAGCGTTATCCGCAAGGAATGTGGACGGTGTGTATGACAAAGACCCAAACACGTATTCCGATGCAAAAAAATATGCTTCTCTTACTTATGATGAGGCGCTGAAGAAGAACCTCAAGGCACTTGATGCCGCCGCTATTGCCATCGGCAGAGAAAACAATATAAAAACGCTTGTTTTCGCTCTGAAACGTCCGGAAAACATTACAAGGGCGGTTATGGGCGAGAAAATCGGAACAGTTCTGTCAAACTGAACTTTTATAATCTTAAAGGAGGAAAAAGCATGAACTTCGACATTGCACCATTTGAGGGAAAAATGAAAAAAACCATATTCGTTCTCAGCGAGGAGCTGGGAGGGATAAGAGTGGGCAGGGCAAGCGCAAGGGTGCTTGACAAGGTTAAGGTCTCATATTACGGAACCCCCACTTCACTGGACGGCGTTGCTACAATTAAAACACCGGATGCGAGGACGCTCTTGATTGCTCCCTGGGAGACCTCTCTGCTAAAGGAAATCGAAAAGGCTATTTTAGCCGCGGATATCGGAATAATTCCGCAGAACGACGGTAAGCAGATAAGACTGATTTTTCCTTCCCTTACCGAGGAACGCAGAAAAGAGCTTACTAAGCAGGTGGGGAAAATGGGTGAGGAATCCAAGGTTGCGCTCAGGAATATACGCAGAGAGGCGAATGACAAGGCAAAGGAGCTTAAAAAGAGCTCCGAGCTGACCGAGGATGAGCTTAAGCACACCGAAAAAGAGATTCAGGAGCTTACCGATAAGTACAGCAAGGAAGTAGATTCGGTAGTTGAGAAAAAAAATAAGGAAATAATGGAAATATAGCTATGCCTGATAGGAAGGTCATATCGGAAGCTGGTATACCCGCACATATCGCAATTATAATGGACGGCAACGGACGCTGGGCAAAAAAGCGTTCCCTTCCGCGCACAGCCGGGCATAGAAAGGGATTTATGACCTTTAAGTCGGTTGTGCGGGAGTGTGCGGAGCTTGGAGTGTCCTATTTGACCGTTTATGCCTTTTCCACCGAGAACTGGAAGCGGGACAGGAACGAGGTAAGCGAGCTAATACGGCTGATGAACAACGGCATTACCAAGTATCTGCCCGAAATGAAAAAGAACAATCTACGGCTCCGTATACTCGGGGATTTGAGCAGGTTTGACCTTGAATCCCGCATAATGCTGGAGAAAAGCGTAAAAGTGCTTGCCGGAAACAGCGGTATGCTGCTAAGTATTTGCATCTCCTACGGCGGCAGACAGGAGCTTGTAGAAGCCGTTAACAGCTTGTTGGAGACGGGTAGGCAATCGGTCACCGAGGAGGACATAGAGAGCTTCCTTTATACCGCCGGCATACCCGACCCCGATTTGATAATCCGAACGAGCGGCGAGCTGCGCACCTCTAACTTTCTTTTATGGCAGAGTGCCTATTCGGAGTATTATTTTACCGATGTGCTGTGGCCGGACTTCAATAAAAAAGAGCTGCATAAGGCAATTAAGAGCTATTACTCAAGAAGCCGTCGATTTGGGAAATAGCACTTCTGAATATGCCGATAAAAAACCGCTCATTACTGAAAGGATAGGACACTTATATTGAGAACACGCATTGTAACAGGTACGGTGGCGCTGCTTTTGTTCATACCGGTATTGTTTTTCTCGGATACGGTGGCGTTTCCGATTATTTTAGGGTTGATCTCGGGAATCGCTGTTTATGAGTTTGCTGCATGTACCGGCTTTTCCGGCAGCAAAATATTAACCGCCGCTCCGGTTATTGGTCTGGGAGCGCTGCTGCCGATATTTGCGAGATATTCGCAAAAGTGGATTGTTATAGTCGGTCTTTTGGTGTTTGTTTACCTGCTTTTTGTTTCTGTTTTCGGTTTTGAGAGAATAGAGGTTTCCTCACTTTCGGCTCTTTTTTTTGGATTCGTGTATGCCGCCGTTTCCTTTGCTCTTCTGGTTATGGTAAGGGACAGAGTGCCGCAGCGTTACCTTCTTATTTTCATTGCGGCATGGAGCACGGATACCTTTGCTTACTTCGGAGGTATGCTGTTCGGCAAAAAGAAGCTCTGCCCGAAGCTAAGCCCCAAAAAGACGATAGCAGGCTCGATTACGGGAATAATCGGTGCGGCTCTGAGCTTTTGTGTGTATGGGTTCATTATTGTTTTGTCCGGTGGGAGCTTCCCGTTTTTGAAGTATTGTCTAATAGCGATCCCCGCAAGCATAGCGGCTCAGACAGGAGACCTTGCGGCATCGGCGATAAAGAGATATTATCAGAAGAAGGATTACGGTAACCTGTTTCCCGGTCACGGTGGCGTTCTGGACAGGTTTGACAGCATTTTACCGCTCTCTATAGGTGCTTTCCTTGTCTTAAGTGTTTTATAGCACTACATATTGTAAAAAAGGGTGGCAACTGATGGTTAGAGACATTATAGTCTTAGGCTCGACAGGCTCAATAGGCAGACAGGCTCTTGATGTCGCAAGGCGGCTGGAGCTGAATGTAACTGCGGTTTCCGGTTATAATAACGAGGTTCTTTTAGAGCAGCAATGCAGATTATTCAAGCCGGTTTACTGCTGGGTAAGCGAAGAAAAATATTCATCTCTGAAAGCATTGGTTGCAGATACTGATACAAGGGTGATTACGGGACGGGAGGCGCTGGATAATCTTGCTTATGAGCAGGCGGATCTGCTGCTTAACGCTCTAATGGGTATCAGAGGACTAATACCTACACTGAATGCGATTGAGAGCGGCAAGCGCATTGCTCTCGCCAACAAGGAAACGCTGGTTGCCGGCGGAGATATTGCAATGAGAAGAGCCGCCGAGAAGGGCATCGAAATAATACCGGTGGACAGCGAGCATTCCGCTGTTTTTCAGTGCTTGCAGGGTACGGCAACAAGACCGGATAAGCTCCTGCTTACCGCTTCGGGAGGACCGTTTCACGGTAAAAAACGGGAGGAGCTAAAGAGCATTACTCCCTCCGACGCATTGAAGCATCCCAACTGGAGCATGGGTGACAAAATAACCATAGATTCTTCCACCTTAATGAACAAGGGGCTTGAGCTTATTGAAGCGGTGCATCTGTTCGATATTTCGCCGGACAACATAGAAGTAATAATTCACAGGGAAAGCATCATACATTCTATGGTAGAATTCCCCGATAATGCGGTGCTTGCTCAGCTCTCAACTCCGGATATGCGGCTGTGCATACAATATGCGATAACATATCCGGAAAGAGTTCCGAGCCAGGTTAAAAAAACAGATTTCTATTCGCTTGGAGCGCTTACCTTCCAAAAACCGGACGAGATTACCTTCACGCTCCTGCCTTTAGCGAGGGAAGCGATAAAAAAAGGAGGAAACATCCCCGCAGCGGTCAACGGCGCAAACGAGGCTGCGGTTTCTTTGTTTCTAAACGGAAGGATTAAGTATCTTGATATATTTGATTTTGTAAGCTATGCGGCGGAAAGCGCAGAGTACATAAGCAATCCCACCGTCGGTGACATAATGGGAACCGACAGAGCGGCACGGGATTTTATTCTTCGGAGGTGTTAAGCTTTGGCAGGTATTTTTTCATCCATACCTACAATTTTGATTACTGTTTTTATATTCGGTCTACTCATTTTCATACATGAGCTGGGGCATTATATCGCCGCCCGGCGAAGCGGCGTGGGAATAATCGAGTTTGCCATCGGCATGGGACCCAAGCTGTACAGCTGGGAGGGTAAATACAATACCTTTTCTCTTCGTGCGCTTCCGATAGGCGGATTTGTCAGCATGGTCGGGGAATATTCCGACGAAATAGAGGTAAAGGACAAAGGCAAGACACCGCTTGCGGAAATCTCGGTGTGGAAGCACATGATCATTGTGCTTGCCGGACCCTTGATGAACATTTTACTCGGCTTTGTGGTTATGTCCGTGCTCGTGATGTCAAGTGATTACATCTATACCGCTACCGTTGCCGAGTTCAATGATGCCGCTACCAGCAATCAGCACGGCTTGATGGTAGATGACCAAATTGTGGAGATTAACGGCAAGGGTATTTATGTATATACCGATATGAGCTACAAAATAGTATCGGACGGTATTAAGCCTCTTGATATTACGGTTATAAGAGACGGAAAAAAGGTTTTTCTTAAGGATGTCAGGGTTCCGGTTACAAACGATGGGGGAGTAAACTACGGTGAGGTTGATTTCAAGGTCTGGGCAAAGGAAAAAACGGTGGGCAATGTAATTCATCAGTCCTTTTTCCAGTCTGTTTCCACAATATATATGACCATGGATTCACTGCTTGATGCTATAGGCGGGCGTTACGGTGCGGATGCCGTCTCCGGTCCGGTAGGTATCGGCGGAGAGATTGGGAATGTAATTGAATCGGGCAGTAGCATTACCGAGACAGTTCGTAACCTTGCAACCATTTTAGTCTTTATTTCCATCTCGCTGGGTATATTCAACCTGCTGCCCATACCCGTGCTGGACGGAGGAATGCTCCTGTTCTGTATCATAGAGATAATCAGAAGAAAGCCCATGAACAAAAAGCTGGAGCGTACCATTAGCGGTGTGTTTATGGTGCTTTTGCTCACCGCAACCGCAGTTATATTCTTTAAGGATCTGGTGAATTTGTTTTAGGGGAGGAGCGGTTTTATGCAACGCAGGCAATCGGATATTGTAAGAATCGGCAGTATTGCTATCGGTGGCAGCAACCGCATTGCCCTGCAGTCCATGACCAACACACCGACCTCGGACAAGGAAGCAACCCTGCGGCAGATAGTGCGACTGGAGGAAGCGGGCTGTGATATAGTTCGCTTTGCGGTTAACAGCATGGATGCGGTGCGGAATATTGCTTTTTTTGCGGAAAGAACCCGCTTACCGCTGGTTGCGGATATACATTTTGATTACAGGCTTGCCGTGGAGGCGGCAAATGCCGGAGTCTCCAAGATACGAATTAATCCCGGAAATATTGGCAGCGACGAACGAATAAAAAGAATAGCGGCTGCTTGCAGAGAAAAGGGCATACCCATCAGGGTGGGAATTAACGGCGGCTCTCTTGAGGAGAGCATATTAGAAAAATACGGCGCTCCAACTGCTCGGGCACTTTACGAAAGCGCGCTTATGGCCGCCAAAAAGCTGGAGAGATTTGATTTTTACGATATTGTCCTGTCGGTGAAGAGCTCGGATGTTTATACAATGATACAGGCGAACAGATTGTTGGCGGAAGGAAGCACATACCCTTTGCATATCGGAGTTACCGAGACCGGAACGGCAAGACAGGGTATAGTAAAATCCTCCATAGGTATAGGCGCCCTTCTT